>NZ_NQWI01000101.1 GCF_002532535.1 Candidatus Viridilinea mediisalina | reverse complement strand
GGAGTGCCGACTTATGGTGTTCCAGAAATTAATCCGGTGTCGCGGCACGGGCTAGACCTGATAGATATGCCAGATTTGCGAGGTCTGGTTAGCGGATTATTTACTGGAAGACCATTAGTCGGAATCCAGAGGTTGTCGGCGACCTCAGCCGACTAAAGTCGGCACTCCGTCGGAGGCCAAACTGTAAAGTCGCCACGCCCCCCCCCTTATGTCCTATGTAACTTGACACCCACGGAGTGGATACGTATACTCCCTATTCGGCGATCCGGTGCAATGAATTGCGCCTTTTCGTACCAGTCGTGCGTTGTTGCACGGCCTTGTTAGCACAAGGAGGTTAGGAATGAGACACAGGTTCCCCCGTTCGCATTGGTTCACGCTACTGATCGTCCTGTTGGTGACCGCCATGCTGGCGGCGTGTGGTGGTGGCACCCAGCCCGCCGCTGCGCCCCCCGCCCCCCCCGCTGAGGCCGAGGACGTGACTGAACCAGACGCCACTGATGACGCTGAAGCCACTGATGACGCTGAAGCCACTGATGACGCTGATGTTACCGATGACGCTGAAGAGCCCGCAGCCCCGGCGGATCCCGCTGATGGTCCGATGCTCTACTATGCCTTCGGTGGCGGCCCGGTCGGCGGTGTCTTCCAGGTCTATGCCGAGGCGCTTTCGCTGATCATCAACGCGGCTGTGCCCAATGTGGACCTAACTGCTGAGGGTACGGGTGGTTCGGCTGAGAATCTGCGCAGCGTCAACTCGGGCGACCGCCAGTTTGGTATCGTCTATGCGGGCGATGTCTCGCTCGGTGCCGAGGGTTTGCTGCCTGAGGATGCCAACCAGTACACCAACGTGATGCCGGTTGCACCGCTCTATGGTGGTGTGATCCACTTGGTGGTGAGCCGGGCGAGTGGGATCGAGACGGTGGCCGATCTGCCGGGTAAGCGCATTGCTTTGGGCAACGCCGGTTCGGGTGCGGCCCTCTCGGCTGAGCGCTACTTCAACCACATGGGCCTAATGGATCAGGTCAATGTGGAGTACCTGGGCTACTCGCAGGCCGCAGCGGCCATGGGCGATGGTCAGCTTGATGGCTTCTGGATTCTGGCTGGCTTCCCCAATGCGTCGGTGACTGAGGCTTCGACCTACACCGACATTCGTCTGATTGATGTCTACAACCCTGGGGTTGAGGGCGGCTTCTTCGAGGCGTATCCCTTCTACTCCTTCCGCGCCCTCGACGGCGGTGCCTACCCCGGCAACCCCGAGGATGTGCCGAGCTTCCAGGACACCGCCCTCTGGGTTGCCCACACCGACGTGCCCGAGGATGTTGTCTACAATGCGCTGCGGGCCGTCTTCCTCGATGGCGGCTTGGATCGCATGGTCGCCACCCACGCCTCGGCTCAGGAGATGGGCCTTGAAGTGGGCATCACTGGGATCGCCAATCAGCTCCACCCCGGCGCGGTGCGCTTCTGGGAAGAGCAGGGTGTGACGATTCCGGATGAGTTGCGGTAGGTGTTGCCCCTGCGGGGGTTGGGGGAGGCTGCGCCTCTCCCAAAGAATCTTGTTGTTAGGGATGGTTTCAAAAAGGCGCTTGTAGCTTTACCGTCGTAGTGCCGACTTTAGTCGGCATCCAGAGGTTGTCGGCGACCTCAGCCGACTAAAGTCGGCACTACCTATGGCGCAAACGGTAAAGTGGAATGAAACCATCCCTAACAACTCTTTTTGTTCAGAATTCACAAACACTCAATGGTGAGAAGGAGTAGCGCATGGCCAGCCAACCGCACCCCCTTGGCGCTGAGCCCACTGATGAGAAGACGAAGGCCCGCCTCAAAGAACTGATCGAACAAGAAGAGGGCTCTACGCGCACGCTTAACCGCTTCTGGGCTTTTATTGTTGGGTTGTTGTCGGTTGGTATGGCGCTTTTTTATATTTATACCGCCATTACTCTGCCGGCCCAAGTCCAGTATCAGCGTGGTGTCTATGTGATGATCACCTTCTTGCTGATTCTGATCCTCTATCCGGCGCGGCTGCAACTTGATCCTATTAGCCGTTTAGTTGGCCGTCTTGTTCGCTATGTCGCCCGCTATTTACCTGCACCATTAAGAAGGCCAGTTGATCTCTTTTTTGAGTTTCTTCCCAAGCTTTCGATTTATCATTTAATTACATACCTACCCAAACCAGTACGCAACATTCTTGCCCCCAAGAATGCTCCAAGTTTGTTTGATTTTGTCTTGATGGGGGCGACCATCTATGTGGTCAATTACTATATTCAAAACTTTCGGGCGCTCCAGTTTCGCGCTGGCAACTACAACGAAACCGACTTCTTGGTGGGTGTGATTGGCCTTGCGATCTCGATTGAGATTGCTCGCCGCGTTTTGGGCTGGTCAATGACCTTTGTCGGCCTCTTTTTTCTGCTCTACCTGCACTATGGCTACATGCTGCGCGGCACCTTCTTGGAGGCGTTCGCCCATCGTGGTCAGTCGTGGGAGCGGGTGGCTACGGTACTCTTTTTCGATCAAGAAGGGGTCTTTGGCATTATGGCCAATGTTTTGGTCAGCTATGTCATCCTCTTCATCTTTTTTGGGGCCTTCCTTAAGGCATCAGGCGCGAGTCGCTTCTTTATTGACCTGCCGCTGGCTATTGCGGGCCGTAGTACCGGCGGGCCAGCGAAGGTTTCGGTGATTTCGTCGTCGCTCTTTGGCTCTATTTCCGGTAGCGCCATTGCTAATACGGTCAGTACTGGCACCTTTACGATTCCGCTGATGAAGCGCTCCGGCTTTCGGCCCCATGTGGCCGGTGCGATTGAACCCTCCGCCTCGATTGGCGGTGCCTTTATGCCCCCCGTGATGGGCGCGGGGGCGTTTGTGATGGCGGAATTGACCGGGATTCCCTATGCGACGATTCTGATGGTCTCGATTGTGCCCGCAATCCTCTACTTTACCTCCGTCCTCACCATGGTACACTTTGAGGCCAAGAAGTATGGGCTGCGTGGGATTGAAGCGGGTCGCTCGGCCTTCGAGATTGTGCGCGATGAATGGTATCTCGCAACCCCACTGCTGATCATCATTGGCATGTTGATCATTGGCTACTCACCTGGCTTCGCGGCGGTCTGGGCCTTACTCTCGTGTATCCCGCTGATGTTTACGACCAAGGAGAATGCCGAAGACCTCCGCGAACCCCAGACGTTGGGCGGCAGTTTGATCAATGCTATTGGGCGCAGTGCTTGGCGTGTGAGCAAGACATGCATCGCGGCGTTGCAACAGGGTGTGCGCGATACCTTGGTGATTGGCGCAACCGTGGGGGTGATCGGGATTATTGTCGGCAGTATCTACGCCACGGGTGTGGGTGGACGCTTTGCGAACATTATCATTAGCCTGAGTGGTGGTAACCTCTTCATTGCGGTGATGCTGATCGGCTTCGCCTCGCTGCTGCTCGGCATGGGCGTGCCCGTTACCGCTGCCTATCTGATTGTTGCCGTCATTACCGTACCTGCACTCCAAGAACTGGGGGTCGCACTGATCGCCGCCCACATGATTGTCTACTGGTTCAGTCAAGACAGCAACATCACGCCGCCCGTCTGTGTGGCTGCCTATGCAGGTGCAGCCATCGCCGGGGCCGATCCATGGAAAACGGGCTGGACTGCGTTCAAATTTGCGAAACTGCTCTACATCATGCCACTCCTCTTCGCCTTCAGTCCGGCCATCCTGATGGTGGGTGAGACAGGTCGCCCCCTTGTTGATGTGGTTTGGGCCGAAGTGGCCGTGGCATGGTTCTCAGCAACCTTAGGTACCATCGCCTTCTCGGCGGTTTCGATGTTCTACCTCGTGCGCCAAACGACATGGCTTGAATGGATCATTGCGGCCTTTGGTACCTTCCTCTGCTTCTGGCCCAACCTGCTGACCGACCTTGTTGGCATTACTATCTTCAGCGCGGTCTGGATCTGGCAATACTACGATGTGAAGCGCCGTGGTACCGGCGGCAGTACCCCCAAGCCGAGTACGGTAACCTAATACCAAATCCGATAGCCGATAGCCGATAGCTGATAGCCGGACATGACATATCAATGCGCTTGAATGTCATTAGGCATGCGGCATGTTCAATGGTAATTGGTATACAAGGAGTTGCTCATGCAAGACCAGATGGCTGAACTGCTCTACGAAGGGGCACTGGCGCTGCAACAGGGCCAGACTGAACGGGCCCGCGAGTTGCTGCTGCGCCTCGTCGAAATGGACGAAAACAACGAAGATGCCTGGCTCTGGCTCAGTGGTGCAGTTGATGATGTCGAAGACCAACGCACCGCCTTAGAAAATGTGCTGGCCCTCAATCCGCAAAACCAGTACGCCCTCTACGGGCTTGACGTGCTGGAGGGGCGAGCGCAATAGCCCAAAAGATGCGTGTGAACACTAGGTTCCCGCGCATCCTCCGACCCTTGGGAGCGCGGGCGTCCCGCCCGCATGCGGGCCGGAGGCCCGCGCTCCCGGGCGGATGTCTTACCCCAACGCTGAACAGTTACCCGTGCGAGTTCATTTGACAATAGGGCTTTAGGATGCCCTAGATGGCCCTCACCCCCTACCCCTCTCCCACGTTGTGGGAGAGGGGCGAAGGCACCGCAGCTTTTGTGCGTGCCTTTGCGTTCTTTTGCGGCAATGAAACCGTTTTCTGTGTACCCATGAAGACCCACGTCCCAGCACCTTGATTCTGTTCTTTTGTTCTCTGTTCTCTTGTTCTTTATTCTGTTACACAATAAAGGAAAGCACCATGATGCGTACCCTTGTCTTGCCCACCGATGCGCCAACCGTCTTGGGGCCACCGCAAGGCCGTTGGACCTATGCGGATTGGGAGGGCTTGCCGGATAATGGGCAGATCTACGAAGTGATTCAAGGGGTACTCTACATGACCACCGCGCCGAGCAATTTTCATCAATGGATTATTCTTTCGCTTGTCCAGCACCTCGCGCTTCCAGCGAAGTTGCAGGGGCTTGGGTACGCCTTCACCGCCCCAATTGGCCTCCTGATTCCTGGTTGCGATCCCGTGCAACCCGATTTTGTCTTTGTGCGCCAGGCTAATGCGGGCATTATCCGTGATCGGCGTATTCGTGGGGTGCCCGACCTGATCATCGAGATTCTTTCGCCCAACAATGTCATCTACGATACCCAGGTGAAACTGAGGGCCTATGCCCACGCGGGTGTGCCTGAGTATGCAATTGTTGACCCGATGACCCGCTCGCTCGCCTACTACCGCCTTGAGAGCGTCGGGCGCTATGCTGGCGCAGAGACCTTCGATGAGCAGGCGCAACTCAGTTTTGCCTGTCTGCCAGAGCTCAATCTGGTGGTCGCGGATCTCTTTGCCGGTGCGCCAGATACGACGGTTTAGACGCAATACTTTGCAAATACGACGGGTTTCTTGACGCAAAGGCGCAAGGGCGCAAAGTTTTTTGCATATGAGCGCCAAACCTTTGCGGCTTTGCGGCTTTGCGCGAGCTTATTTGAAAGGTAGTGGGTTTAGGCCTACCCGCAAGCCCAAGCCATGGCTATGCTATAATTCAGTCATAAATCTCGTTCTAATTAGGCACATAGGTCATGAGCGACCTGATGAGTATCAAAGGTGGCCGTGATGGCCTGCGAATACGCTTCGACGATAGTGCTGAGTGGGGGCTGTTGCTTGAACAATTGGAACAGCAACTCAATCAGAACCAAGCCTTCTTCAATGGGGCGAGTCTTGCGTTGGATGTGGGCGAACGGACGCTGACGACCGAGCAGTTGACCCATCTTTTGAACCTGTTGCAACACCACGGTGTGGTGGCGGAAGCGTTGAGTGCTGGGGCCCGCGAAACCCGTAATGCTGCACGCACGGCTGGTGTAACTGCCCGCCCCTTGCCGCGCTACCCCGACTCAAGCCCCCAAGTTAGCCCCGACGCAGAAGCCCTACTGCTGATCCGTACCGTGCGCTCAGGCCAAGTCCTACGCCATAGTGGTCATATCACCCTGATTGGTGACGTTAACCCCGGCGGCGAGTTGATCGCTGGGGGTAGTGTTGTCGTCTGGGGGCGCTTGCGCGGCTTTGTCCACGCGGGGGCCTTGGGCAATGTTGACGCTATCGTTTGTGCAATGGAACTTCGCCCAACCCAAATCCGTATCGCCGAACAGTTCGCCACAACCCCGCAAGAGGCAGGTCCGCATCGCCCTGAAGTTGCCCGTATCGCGGGAGCCCAGATTGTTGTCGAGTCCTGGGAGGCATTCAAGAAGTAGCGGTGCGGTAGGCCCGTCCGCTAACAGGAGTCGAGAATGGCGCGCGCGATCACTATCACCTCTGGCAAAGGCGGCGTCGGTAAGACGACAACCACAGCAAATCTCGGTACTGCCTTGGCAATGCGCGGGGCCCGCGTGGCTGTGATTGATGCCGATATTGGCCTGCGTAACCTCGATGTCGTGATGGGCCTCGAGAATCGGATTGTCTACGATATTGTTGATGTGGTCGAAGGCCGCTGCCGCCTGCGTCAAGCCCTGATTAAAGATAAACGCCTACCGGAACTCTGTCTGCTGCCAGCCGCACAGACCCGCGATAAGGACGCTGTAAGCCCCGATCAGATGATCGATCTGCTGGCCCAATTGCGCTCCGATTTTGATTTTGTCTTGATTGATAGCCCCGCAGGTATCGAGGGCGGCTTCCGTAATGCCATTGCTGGTGCCGATGAGGTGGTCATTGTTACGACCCCCGAAGTCTCTGCTGTGCGTGATGCCGACCGTATCGTTGGCCTCGTTGAAGCCGCCGAAAAGGGCACCCCCCGCCTGATTGTGAACCGCATTAAGCCCCGCCTGGTTAGCCGCGGCGAGATGCTCTCCGTTGAAGATGTGCTTGAATTGCTGGCCATAGATCTGCTTGGGATTGTGCCTGATGATGAGACGATTGTCACCTCGACCAATCGTGGTGAAGCCGCTGTCTATGATCAGACCTCGTTGGCTGGGCGTGCATTCCTCAATATTGGCCGCCGCCTCAATGGCGAAACCGTGCCTTTCCTTGATCTCACCGACCAACCAGGGGTCTTGGATCGCTTCCTGGGGATGTTTGGCCGCCGTCGCTCGTAGCGAAAGGACCCTAGTATGAGCTTTTTCCGCGAATTCTTTGGGGGTCGCCGCGAGCGTAGTGCCGAGACCGCGAAGAAGCGCCTCATGATGGTACTCGTTGATGATCGCTATAAGCTTACCCCTGAACTCATTGAGCAGATGAAGGTCGAGTTGGCTGAGGTGCTCTCGCGCTACCTCCCCCACGTAGATGCCGACCAGATCGAAGTCTCGCTGCTCCATGAAGATGATAATGATCGCCTCCATGCCCAAATTCCGCTTAAGCGCGGTCAACAGGGAGATGTTTAGAAAGCTTTGCCTATGCTTACCTTTTCCCACGATCCCGAAGCGGGAACAATCTATGTCTATTTTACTGAGCTTGAGGCTGGCCAGGTTGAGGCCAGCCTTGAGTATCCTGCCCACCTGCTGCTCGATAGCCACGGGGCCATTGTGGGCTGCCAAGTGGCCCTCGATGATGAATTGACCCTTGCTAATCTTGAGTTGGCCCTCGCAGGTGACTACCAGCGCCTTGATATGGCTTCGGGGCAGTTGAGTATTATGCTCGACCATGAAGTGTATGTTCAGCGGGTGGCGCTGGAAGCGACCGCTATGCTCGACCTGGACGCCAATGATACCGTTTTGGGTCTTGAATTGGCCCTGCCCGCCGAGTTGCGTACCCCCGCACGCCTGGCCCGCCTACAGCCCCATATGGTTGCCCTGGACAGCACAGAGGCTGATCGCGGCGATGGCCCGGTGGTCTTTACCCAGCCTACAGAGCAGGAGGAAGATGAAGCGGAAGCGCCTGACGTTGCGGTTGAAGCGCCTAGTGTTCCTCCCCCTACGCTGCGCTCCGGCTTTGTAGCCCTCGTAGGCAAACCAAATGTGGGTAAGAGTACCTTGCTGAACGCCCTCTTAGGGCAAAAGGTGTCAATTGTCTCGCCACGGCCCCAGACAACCCGCGTGCCAACGCGGGGCATCCTGAGCCGCCCTGATGTCCAGATTGTCTTTGTGGATACGCCGGGAATCCATCAGCCGAGCCATGCCTTGGGGCGGCTCATGGTTGATCTGGCCGAATTGAGCCTGCCCAATGCCGATGTCATCGGCTTTATGGTTGATCTGAGCCAGCCGCCCAGCGAGTTGGATCGCCAGATTGCTCAACAGGTGCAACGGGCCCGTGGCCACCGGCTGCTCATCCTTAACAAAGTTGACATAAAGCCGAGAGGTGGCCATAACTACCTCGAAGCCTACCACGCCCTCGGGCCATGGGACGAAGAGTTGGCCATTTCGGCGCGCCGTCGTCTTGGCCTCACTGCGCTGCTCGATGCGATTGTTACCCGCCTGCCCATTGGCCCGGCCCTCTACCCCGATGAGCGCATCACCGACCAGAGTGAGCAGCAGATCGCTGCCGAATTTGTGCGCGAAAAGGTGCTCTTCCATACCCAACACGAAGTCCCCCATGCCGTTGCAGTCGGCGTAGACGAATGGGAAGAGCGCGAACCAGCCACCTTCATCCGTATGACCATCACCGTCGAGCGGGATGGGCAGAAAGCGATCATTATCGGGGCGCATGGCAGCATGCTCAAAAAGATCGGCTCCGCCGCACGCTTCGAGATTGAACGCATGCTAGGGCGCAAAATCTACCTAGAGCTCTGGGTCAAAGTCCGTCCCAATTGGCGCGACGACCCTGCCGCCTTGGGCTGGCTGGGCTACCAGGCGAAGCATTGGCGTTAGGAGGCGGTGGAAGGTCGCTTTACCATCTTGCGAGGATGCGTGAGGCGAAGCGGCGCGGGCTTCGCGTCCTCGCGTCTTCGCATCCTCGCAAGTTGTCTACTATCATTGCCCCCACACCTCAGCCAAGAGCCGCTCCGGTTGGCCGCGATAGTCGTCCCAGGCCAATTCGCCGCGTACAATCCCTCCAAGGATGCGCCAGAGCGCTGCGTTGACGGGGGTGATGATGCCGCGTGCTGCTGCGGTGGATGCAACCGCACCATAGAGGTGTTCGCCCTCCGAGGCGGGCATGGCAGCCCGCAGATCGCGCAGCAATGAGGGTTCTTTGCCACCCCGCCCCTGGCCCACCATGCGCCGGAGGATGGCCCGCAGCACCGCTTCAGGGGCAAAACGTTCAAGTGTCGCCAGAGTTGCCGCCGGGTAGGCATACAGATCGAGTGGTCGCACTCCCAGATCACGCATAACCCCCAGGGTCTCACGGGCAGCACGCAGATCCAGGTCAACCAAACGGGGATCGGCATAAATCTGGTGAACCGGCAGATCGAGAATCGCGGCCTGTGCATTGCCAAACATGTTGATCAGTGCCTTCGACCACTTGAGCGCCCGGTAGTCGGCATAGCAGCGCACCGGAAAGCCCGCTTCGCGCAAGGCCGCTACCCAAGGGTTCAGTGTGGTACTGTGTTCAAGAGGGGCCAAGGCGATGCCACCCGTTTTGGTGATGACGATCCATGTATCCGAGCGCATTTCAACCGAGGTGGTAATCACTCCGGCGAGAACCCGTTGCGCTCCAAATTCAGCCACCAACTGCTCTTCATTGCCGAGCCCGTTTTGCAAACTCAGGACATACTCCGGCTCAAGTGCCCGCAGTGTCGCTAGGGCGCCCCGCGTATCGTAGCTCTTCACGCAGAGGATGGCCAAGGCGGGACGCCGATAGCTCACTGGCAACTCCTCAAGTGACGCTGCCGCCCGCACATGGGCCGTATGTGGCCCATCGGACAACGTAAGCGTCAAGGGACTCGTCGCCAACGCCCGTGTCCCCGCCCCTCGTCCGAGCAGCATACACGGCACCCCGCCCAAGGTGAGCCGCCCTGCCATTTGCAGCCCAATGGCACCACCGCCGACAATGACAATTGACATGTGAGGTATCTTTCCTTTAGGGATGGTTTCAGGCTACTTTACAGTTTGGCCTCCGACGGAGTGCCGACTTTAGTCGGCTGAGGTCGTAGGTTGCCATTGGATGCCGACTAAAGTCGGCACTCCAACGGTAAAGCTGAAAGGCCGTTTCTGAAACCATCCTTCCCTTTGGGATGGTTTCAGGCTACTTTGCAGTTTGGCAGCATTCAGCCCATCCTGATGCCGCAAACCTATTTTCTATTTTCTCGTTTCTGTATCCTTCCCTCTACCCAACAAGCCCTTCTACAACCCGCTCCCAACTGATACTGGCAACCAAAGGCTGCCCGGCGCGTCCGAGCCGTTCGGCCAATCTAGCATCGCTGCACAGGCGATCAAGGGCTTGGGCTAGGGGGGCGGCTTCAGGCGGGCAAACGAAGCCATTGGTTGCATCAAGCACAAATTCTAAGACACCACCCGCATCATGGGTGGTTACCACAGGACGGGCGGCACCAAAGGCTTCTACGGTGGCAAAGCCGTAATCTTCGTCCACTGGCGCATAGTAGACCGCCCGCGCCCCGGCGTAGAGTTCCAAAAGCTCGCTGTCGCTCACAAAGCCCAAGAAGCGTACCCGTGTCGTGAGGCCCAATTCGCTTGCCAATAGCTCTAATCGTTCCCGTTCAGGGCCACTACCGGCCAAGAAGATCGGTACTGGGTGGTGCATGTGTGCAGCAGCATGGAGCAACAGATCGAGCCGTTTGGCCCGATCAAGGCGTGCGGAGGAGAAGACATATGGGCCATACGATCCCGCCCACAACTGATCTGCATAGCGACTCGGCGGGTAGAGGGGCGTACTCGTGAGGCCATTAAAGCGCCGCAGCCGCTCGCTGACATTGCGCGAAATCGTAAAGCGCGCCTGGCACTCCTCCAGACCGAGCCGATCCATGCGAAAGATGGCCTCGCGGATCTGACGATGCTCAGGGATATTCACAAAATCGCTCAGGGGAGTGCCATACCAATCGTAGGCTTGGCGATGCTGATGGACAAGCCAGACCACCTTGTTGGGGTGACGCACCAGATAGGAAGGAAACTTGGTGCTAATCACCAGATCAACCGGGACACCGTTGGCATGGGTAAGGTCAAGCAGCCGCCAACTCAAGGCGCTCTCGGCAATGCGTTCAAGTGGCTCCCACTGGAAGGGCAGGGCCACCACGTCAACCTGGTGTCCCGCTGCGCGCAGCGCATCGCGCAACCCCTCAACCAGGTATTCGGCCCCACCGCGCACAAAGGGCACTTGGGCGGTGCAGATTACTATGCGCTTTTGATTAATCATGTGATTATCTCAGAGGCTGTCTGAAAAGTTCATGAACTGGCGTTGGAGTGCCGGCTTCAGCCGGCTAAAGCCGGCACTCCAACGCGTGAACTGGCGTTGGAGTGTGCCGGCTAAAGCCGGCACTCCAACGCGTGAACTGGCGTTGGAGTGTGCCGGCTAAAGCCGGCACTCCAACGCGTGAACTGGCGTTGGAGTGTGCCGGCTTTAGCCGGCACTCCAACGTGTGCCCACTAGCTTTTCAAACAACTTCCCACAAACGCAGCCGTGCGACGGGCCACCGTAGCCCAATCGCAGGTTGCTAAGACATAGGCGCGCCCACGTTGGCCCAAGCTGTACCGCAGATCGGGGTGGGCTAGAAGGAGATCGAGGGCCGCCGCAAATTCACCAAAGCTACGCCAAGCCAGCCCCCCACCACTGCGTTGGGCGTGGTCGGCAGTGACAGCGCAATCAGCATGTACCAGCGCAGGAGTGCCTTGTAGCCACGCCTCCATCAAGACAATACTAAAGCTCTCGTGGAGCGAAGGCTGCACAAAGATATCGGCGGCGGCATAGGCATCCTGCTTGGTTTGGGCATCAAGGAAGCCCAAATCCAGCACCCACGGCTCAAGGGCGCTGGCATAGCCAGCAGCCTCCATGCTTAACGTTCCAGCACCCATGAGTGCGAGGCGGCAGGGGGCACCGCGGCGGGCTTGGTACTCGCGCAGATAGGCCAAGAGCAGCGGCAGATTCTTGCTCGCATCACGCCGCCCGGCAAAGAGCAGCAGAGGCTGATCGCCCAGGTGGTAACGCTGGCGAAAGCGGGCAGCATCACCACGGGCATGCAGATCAATGCCTTCCCCAGTGACAACTATGCGCTCGGCGGGCAGCCCATAGAGTTGTTGCGCCAGCGCGGCTTCGGGGTGGCTATTGGCCAGCATGCCACGGGCTTGGTGCAGCATAAAGCGATAGGTGCGATAGCGCGCATAGGGCTCATCGTGCAGACAGGCGAGTACATAGCTATGCGCTGGGGCCAGGAGGGTGCCCCAAAAGGTCGTAGGGAAGGGGTAGGGCAAAAAGATGAAGCGATTGTCTGGATCATGGCGGGCCGCCAAGATCGCCGCATAGAGCTGATCGCTACCCAAGAGCGAGCCGAGCAGCCGCAGTTCATGCAAGGCAAACTGGCTCAGGTCGGGGCAAAGCTGGGGGCGCAACGCAAAGAGGCGGGGCAAGCCCTGAGCATCAGCGCGGGTAGCATGAAAGCGCCAGACCGGCACCCCATCAACCAGACTATGGCCGGGTGGGTAGTAGGGGCGGGTGCCATAGGGCCAGCCCGCCACACCCGGCTGAAACGAATCTTGGCCCGTGCTGGCCCAAACCCGCACTGGAACGCCCAGCGCATGGAGGGATTGCGCCAACGCACGGGCTTGTGTTTCGGCCCCACCGGCACTCTCAGGGCCAAACCAGGGCAATACCAACGTGATCATCGGCGGCTACGCAGGGCTGCAAGGCGGGCACGCAGTTCACCATCGGCGGCCAGCAACGGGGGGAGAGCAGCATGGATGGCGGCATTGGCCCCGTTCTGCTGCTCCACAATCGGGTTGATCATCCAACGCAGATACTGGCGGAGGACTCGTTGGGCCAACGCCCGCGCTTTGGTCAAGGGTGTCGTGCCAACCAAAGGCCAATGGGCCGTCACTGTGGCCAATTCACGCAGGCGCAGTGGCCATGGGCGCAAGCCCAAATCGGGCAGCGCCGCACGCACCTCAGCGCGGCCCTGACGCTCAATCAAGGCTTGAAGCTGTTCAGTTGCCGTATCGTGGGGCCGGGCTTGGCCAGGGTCAGGCGGGGCATGGGGTGGGGGGGCCAGTTCACGGCGTTGCAGTTCGGCCAATTGATCGCGCAGATCAGCGTGGGCCTCAATCAGCAGATGGAGCGAACGGGCTGCAGCCGCATTAAAGGCATTCTGCTGCTCCACAATTGGGTTGATATACCAACGCAGCGCCCGCCGTACTACCTTGTTGATCAGCACCCAGCCACGTTGGTAGAGGGTACGCCCTTCGAGGGGCCAATGGGCACTCACCACGCGGGTAATTTCCAATTGTTCAGCACAATGCTGCAACTCACGCTCTATGGCCCCTAATGCGGTCGAGGCATCGGCCTCACCCTGGGCGGCCCGTTGGGCCCGCAATTCATGTCGGAGTTGTTCTAGGATAACGGCCACGTCGGGGGCTTCATTATGTTGCATACTAGAGTATTCCTAGGAATGGTTTCAGGCAACTTTACCGTCTTGATGCATCTAAGGCATTCTGAAGCCTCAGCCCTATTTCCTATTTCCTATTTCCTATTTCCTATTTCCTGTTTCCTTCCCCTACACACTCAAGCCTACCCGGCGCAGGCGTACCACCAGTTCACTCAACAACAGCGCAGTAGCGCCCCAGACCTTATGGCCCTCAAGCAGGAAGAACGGCACGCGCATCTGCTGGCCATGCAACTCCCAAACCTCTTCAGCAACCGTTTGGGGATCGAGCAACCTACGTAAAGGAACACTAAAAGCCGCCTCGACCTCATGCGGGTCGGGACGGATCGTTGGCTGACCCCGGTTGAGTCCAACAACCGGGGTCAGACAATTATTACTCGGAGCAATATAGAAACTGGTCAGGGTTCCCAGCACCTCAACACAATCGGGACTGATCGCAAGTTCTTCCCAAGCCTCACGCAGTGCCGTCGCTACCGGCCCATCATCGTGTTGGTCGCAGCCACCACCGGGCAGCGAAACCTCGCCACGGTGGGTCGTGAGACGTGCAGAGCGGAGGGTAAGCGGTATCCAGAGTTCATCGTCACGGGGATAAAAGAGGAGCAAAACCGCTGCTGTGCGCGGAGCGACACCCGGCGGGGGCTGCATGGGTCGCATCGGCTGGCCAGCGAGATTGCGGAAAATCAGCACCTCTTCGACCTTAAGCGGTGTCGGATGAGCCATTGCGGCCCGCAGGGCTGCAATCTGACGCACCAAAAGGGACGTATGGGCCAGCGTACTCATCATTCAACTGGACGGTTGCGCTCTTGGGCGACAATCTCTTCGATATGGCGCATATGCACGAGGTTTTGTTGCACGAGCAACGAGCCAAGTTGCACCGAATAGCCCTGCGAACGAAGCCAAGATTGGAGTTGGAGGACACCGGCGAGGTGACGCGGCTTGATCAAGCCACGCGAAACCAGATGCTCACCCAAACGTACCGGTTGGAAGGGAGTCGGATCAACCAAGCGATCCATAAGTTGCACCGCCAACATGGTTGCCAGCACACGAGGGCTAATCAACTCACGGGCAACCATAATGTCACCGAGCAGCATGCGTTGTTCACCGGGCGTGGCCTGCTGCTGAATACTCAGGGCTTGCACTAATTGATTGGGGCGGATATAGCCATGCCCGAGCAGATAGCTGCCAATTGGCATTTTAGCTCGTTCGGCGGGCATCGCCCATGCCCGGTAGGGGGGAGGCTCAACGCGCAGGGTTTCGGCAAGCATGTGCGCGACACTAGCAAAGACATCGGCGGTTGGACTAGCACTCACAATAGGAGGTACGTAAGCTAATGTTGTACTCATCTGGTTTATTCCCTGGTGGCATTGCTGACCACCCGTTGAGGTCTGATGGTTCATACGACTAGGGAGGATCAGACCCGGCCCAAACTCTCCCTCAAGCCTCATAATGGGGTCAACTTCGGTGTCACAGAAGCCGACAACGGCGACGGTGCAGCAACGCGACGTGGAAACACATGGGCGGATGTATGCTCAAAACGACCCACCAGTGGGTTGAAGAGCAATGGTTTGATAGTTACGGTCTGAACACCGATTTCAATGAGGTTACATGTATTCTTGCCACGCTCGCGACCATAGCCGCGTTGTGATGTCGTGGTGCCACTCTGGCAAATAATGGTTCCACGATCCAAACCACGCACTACATCAAGAGTCGTGCCAACACATGAGACGTGGTAGTGCCCACAGAGGAGCATATCAACGCCACAGGCATCCAACAAGCGAATGGCCTTCTTATTCCCGCGCATGATGCGATTCTTGCGCGTCCCTGTGGGGCTCATGACCGGATGGTGCCAAACGACCAGTTTATAGACTTCGGGGCCATAGCTGCTCAAGATGCGCTGCAACGTTGCTGCTTGACGACGCCCGAGCCAACCACTTTCGAAGCTCAGACCTTGTGCCGTGACGGCACCAACAACCACAAGGCCGGGCAACTCAAAGACGGGATTGAGCTCATTGCTAATATAGCGCCGATAGCGTCCCAACGGGTTGAAGAAGCGGAGCAGCAGGTTGTAGAGCGGAACGTCATGGTTGCCTGGTACAACCAACTGTGGCCCTGGCAGCGCTTCGCGCAATGCCTGAGCCGCACGCCACTGAGCCACAAAATCGGCCCGCTGGACAAAATCGCCCGAAATGACCACGAGATCAGCCTGGATTGCGGGTGCTTGACGCACCAAAACAGCGGCAACCGCCTGATCAAACGGCGGCCCGGCATGAAGGTCAGAGATATGCAGGATCCGATAGGCCACAAGCTACTCCTGGGAGGCAAGCACCTCGCTGAGACGTGCTTTTTCACGAGCTAAACGAACGAGGGCATAGCCAATCAAGCCCGCTTCCAGCGCTAGGGCGGCAACAAAGCCATAGCGTAGCAGCGTGGCGAGAACATCCATAAAGGTCTCCTTTTCCAATGCAAACAAGTGCCATGTGACACACAGCATACTCACCCTATGTGACGAGTGTGGTGTCCTCTATCGCTCCTATTGTAGCATGTTTCTGAAACCTTGAATAGGGGGATCTCAACCATTGTCTTTACGAAATATCCACATGTCGCCTACTTCTGTGGGTAGTAATCCGCTTCAGTCTATGGCATGCTATACTATGGGAAATTATGGAACTACGACATCTACGCTACTTTGAGGCGGTTGCCCGCCACTCCCATGTGACGCGGGCCGCTGCTGAATTACACATCGCCCAGCCTGCGCTCAGTAAGCAGATTAGCCAGCTTGAGCAGGAGTTGGGTCTGCCGCTTTTTGATCGCGTTGGGCGCAATGTGCGCTTAACAGAAGCGGGTGAGGCGCTGTTGCCCCATGCTCGTGCGGTGATGTCCCAAGTGGAAGCGGCCCGCGCCGAGATTGCCGAGCGGATTGGGTTGCGTAAAGGCCGTGTGAGCATTGGCGCACCGCCTACGGTGGGCAGCCAGCTCTTGCCCCGCTTGCTTGCCAAGTTTAACCAACACTACTCCGGGATCGAGTTGCGTCTGCACGAGGCTGGCGTTCAGACGCTGCTTGAGTTGCTTGAGACTGGGTTGACTGATGTTGCGGTGGTGACCCTGCCGGTGGAAGATAGCCACCTGACGGTTGCACCGCTCTTCAATGAAGAGATGATCGTTGTGGTCTGGTCGAGTCATCCCTTCGCCCAACAGGAGACGGTACGCTTCAGCGATCTTGCGGATCAGCCATGGGTGCTTTCGCCTAACAACTATGAACTGCGTGAGGCTACCTTGCATGCCTGTGAACAGGCTGGCTTTAAGCCACGGGTTGTGCTTGCTGGTGGTGAGACCGAAACCCTGCTGCGCTTTGTCGCAGCGGGCCTTGGGATTGCTCTCGTTCCGCGCCTTGCGGTGCAGGGGCAGCATGATCTCGTGCCCTTGCGCGTCGTTGATCAGAATCTGTGTCGCGCTTTGGGCTTGGTTTGGCGTGGTGACCGGGTCGCTTCGCCGGCGGCACGGGCACTCCGTGAATTTGTAGTACGTGAGTTCTGTCATGCTACTTGATGTCACTGTTCCGGTAGATGCGAACCCACTGCGTATGGTTGCTTCCTTGGCGCGTGGGGCAGAGGATCTGGGTTTTGCCGCGTTCTGGACGCCCGAGACGGGGCATAATGGCTTTCTCCCGTTGGTCTTGGCAGCCAAGCATACCCAGAAGATTACGCTTGGTACTGCGGTGGCGATTGCGTTCCCTCGTAGTCCGATGATTACCGCCCAGGTTGCGTGGGATCTGGCGTCCTTCTGCGAGGGGCGTTTTGTGCTTGGTTTGGGTACCCAAGTGCGGGCGCATATTGAACGCCGTTTTAGTGCTGATTTTGATCAGCCTGTGGCTCGTATGCGCGACTATATCGGTGCGCTGCGGGCGATTTGGACCTGTTGGCAGGGCAATGGGCAGCTTAACTACCGGGGGCCGTTTTATCAGCATACCCTCATGACCCCCTTCTTCAATCCGGGTCGGATTGACCACCCCAACATTCCCATCTATCTTGCTGGGGTCAATGCGGGGCTTGCCCAGCTTGCTGGTGAGGTCTGTAATGGTTTCCATGCCCATCCGCTGAATAGTGCGAAGTATCTACGCGAGGTGTTGCGGCCTCAGATTGCTGCTGGGGCGGCCCTGGCCGGACGTGATCCCGCTGCTTGTGTGGTTGCCGGTAGTACCTTTGTGATTACTGGGAGCGATGCGGCCAGCCGTGAAAAGCTTCGCGCTTTTGTACGTAATCAGATTGCTTTCTATGGCTCTACGCCCAGTTATCGCCCAGTGCTTGCCTGTCACGGCTGGGAGGCGGTAGGCGAGGAGCTCTCACAGTTGGCTAGTAAGCAGCAATGGGATGTCATGTCCAAGCTGATCAGCGACGAGATGCTGGCAACGTTTGCAGTTGAAGCTGAACCAGAGGCGTTGGGGGTCGCCTTGCGCGACCGCTTCGATGGGCTGCTCGACCGCGTTTCGCTCTACCTGCCCTTTGTGCCAGGCCAGATGGATAGCTTTTGGCGCAATCTGGTGCATGTGCTCCATGCGGAGTAGTTGGGGCTATGCTTCGCCGGAAGGCTTAGGGAAGCAGAAATTGTTACGTATCCCAGCAGCCTGTCATGCTGAATAGTTCATGGGCGGGCATCGTAGTGCCGACGTTAGTCGGCTGAGGTCTTTGGCAGCGATGGGAAGCCGACTAACGTCGGCAC
>NZ_NQWI01000100.1 GCF_002532535.1 Candidatus Viridilinea mediisalina | reverse complement strand
CGTTTCTGAAACCATCCCTAAGAAGCTGTCTGAAAAGCTAGTGGGCACGCGTTGGAGTGCCGGCTTTAGCCGGCTGAAGCCGGCACCCCAACGCCAGTTCATAGATTTTTCAGACAGTCTCTAACAAAAAGTTCTTCGCAGGTCACAAGACATCAAGGAAGCAGGCATGGCCCCTCACCCGGAGGAATATCTACGCACTGCCCGCAGGCTTATCGGACGAGCGCACGAGCAGACGGTGATGCTCGATGCGCTAGATGGCCCTGCCGATCAGGTTAGGGTGGTGCTCTTTGAAGGGCCAGGTGGGATTGGCAAGACGCGCTTGCTGGCTGAGGCGCGCCAGTTGTGTGTTGGACGCCCAGACTTGCTCTGTACGGACGTTTTGGATCTCTACCTGACCAGCCACCAAGGCCAGGCGCGGTTGCTCTTGAGTATCGCTAGTCAGCTTCAGGCTGCCGCCGAGCAGCAGCAACTGGCGGGTAACCATTTTGCCAGCTTTAGCGCCGCGTTGGAACATTTCTATGCCCGTATGGGTGAATCCTCTGAGGATCAACGCCAAACTTTGGAGCAGGTCTTTCTCCAAGAGTATCAGAGCCTCGCGGATCGGGTGCGTCTCGTGCTGCTGCTCGATACGCTCGAAAAGCTCCATCCCGCTATTCCCGAAGCGGCTGAGTTTGACTTTCGTGAGCTTGGGCGCCTTGAAGGCTGGCTGGCACAGTTGTTGGCCCGTCTGCCCAATACGACGGTCTTGATGGCCGGACGACCGCGCGAGCGGCAGCGTCAGCTCTTTGCTGCGACCCTTGGTGCGGCATTAACGGTGGTTGCGGTCACGCCGTTTACGCTTGAGGAGACGACGTCGTATGTTAAGAGTGAGTTTGCAGAACTGATTGATTTCGATCAGCAGCAGATTGAGGTTTTACACACCATTAGTGCCGGGCGTCCGGTTCTGCTGGCGATTGCCTTGGCTTGTAGTCAGCATGAATGGATCGATTTGAGTGCTCTGCCAGCGGGTTTTGATGCTGAAGCGTTGCACTACCGCGAGACGCTGAGTGAGCGCTTTGTGGCCTTGATCGTTGGTGATCTGTTTATGCGTCGCCCCGAGATTGCCCAAATGCTGGCCCGGGCGGTCTATCTGCGCAAGGGCTTGCGCGGGGGCTTGCTCGAACGCATTGTGGCCAGTGAAGATAGCCATTTGTCTGCAAGTGAGCTTGCGGCTCAACTAGAGACCTTCGCCCAGTTGGTCTTTGTGAAACGTGTCGGTGAGCATGAACTTATGCTCCACGATGAACTGTATGAGCTCTTGTTGGATAAAATTGGCGCCCAACAGACGGCGATCTGGTGGCGTACCGCGATTAGCTACCTCAATGAGGAGATTGCCCGTACCAATGAACTGCTCCAGACCCGTATCGGGCGGCTGCAGGACGAACTGGAACTGAGCGCCAACGGCTCGCCACTCAGCTATGCCAAGCTGCAGCAACGGCTCCAGAGTCTCAAGATTGAACGTCTCTTCTACCAGTTGGCACTCAATCCGCAACAGGGTTACCAGAGCTACCGTGAGTTGCAGAGTTACGCGATTGCTGCTCGTGATCATGATTTTGACGCACAATTACAAGATGAGTTGGCACGTTTTTTTGAACCGCACACCAAATGGGGTGAGCGCTATCGGGCGCATTTGCAATTGTGCAATCTAACATGGGAGCGGATCGTCTACGAGGATGGTATCCGCTGGATTTCGCGGCGGATCAATGCCCATGTGCCGGGGGCCGATAGCTACATGGATGCGATCCGGATTGCCGAGCGTGTGCGTGAGCGTTACCGCACGATCTATGATGCCTATGTGCTGGCCCGCTGTGATCTTGAGGCGGCACAGCTTCAGGCTGAGATTTATATTGCCGAGAAGGCTCCGCGTGGTTCCCAAATTAACGCCAACTATCAGTTGCTCCGTGATACCCTGCTTGAGGTGATCCAAACTGCCTCCACCGATGATCTTGATGCGGCCTATGCGCGGCTGATTCTAGCCAATGCCTATAACTATTGGGGCTATTTTGAGCGTACCCATGATCGCTTGGAGAGTGCAATTACCAAGTATAGTGAGGCGATCCTGCTCTACCGCCAGCTTGGCCCGGAAGTTGAGAGTTTGCAAGCGGTGACGCTTACCAATTTGGGCTATGCCTTGAGCCGCCAGGGCGATTCGCAGCGTGGCTTGATCTCCTTGGAACGGGCCCTTGATTTGGTGACGCGCACGGGGATTGTCTATCGAGTGGGCATAACCTACAATGTGCAGGCGCAGATTTTTGCCGATTTGGGCCAGAATGAGCGGGCACTGCACTGTGTGCTAGAGGCCCAACGGCTCTTGGCCCGCTTTGATAGCCTGCGTGCGAAGGCGCTCAATGGTAATGCCATGGGGCGAATTCGCAGTCGCATTGCAGAGTCGTGTGGCGATCCGGTGCAGCGCGATGGCGAGTATGATCTGGCGGATCAAGCCTACCGCGAAGCGATCCGTGCCTTTGATGCTGAAGGTGAACTGACCCGCCGGGTTGAGGTGCGCGCTGCCCTCGCCCGCGCACTGCGGGATTGGGCACGCGATCTTGAGTATCGCGGCGAGCATTGTGCCGCCCAGCGCAGCGAGAGCTTGGCGATCCTCGCGGAGGCCCAGACGCTAACCACCAGCCAGACGCCCCAGGTGCTGCGTTGTAGCCTGCTTGAGGCGACGGCGTCGGTCTTGAATGACCAAGGCGAGTATGCCCAGGCGCTTGCCCTGCTCGATGAGGCCCGCTTGCTGTTGCCCCCAAATCTGCGCGACCCGCAGGGTTTCTATGAGGCAGAAGCGACGCGCGAGTTGCGCATCTATTGGCTGCGTTTCGCTCAGATTGAATTGCAGTATGCTTTGGTTGCCTTTGGCCAGGCCCGCTATGAGGTCGGTTGTACGCATCTACTGCGCGCCTTTAGTGGCCTCTTTGCCTTTTCGCCCGAAACAGCGCCGATCATCAATTTCCGCGAATTGGCCCGGCGCAGGCTGCTCAAGCTCAATGATGCGGCCAGCGTACAGGCACTCCGGCAAACAACGGCGACAGCAGCAGCACAGATGCGGGTTTCGGCTGGCGCGGCAATCCTGGTTGATCGCCTGCTCGAACAAGTGGCCCAAACCATTAGCGACCGCGATCTCTTCGGGATTTAACGTTTTCTATAAGCGAATCTAGTCGGGTACCTTGCGTTTATAGGTGTGAGAAGGGCTAACGCCCTCCCCATACCAACCCTGCTGATACCCGGATAGATTCATGGTGCAGATCCTTATTCCCCAACCACCGCCGCATGCAATCAACGATTGTATGCTGGCCCGTCCGCTATCAGCGCAACCCACTCTGCATCTACGCCCCACTTTGCCGCTCGAGTGGCTGCGTCCCCATCCGTTGCTACGTACCATGCCGCTCGATGAGGAGCATGTGGTTGCCTTTGTGCCTTCGCTCAGCCATGTGGCGGTATTGAACCAGGCTGCGCTGGCCCTGCTGCAGCGTCTGCCCCTTGATCATGCTGAGACATTGAGCAGTGTGGCTGGTTCGTTACACGCCTTGGCCGCTATGGGCCTGTTGGTTAGCTCCGCCAAGCCACGTATCCCAGAGCCAGCAGCGTCGCCCGTCTTGAGCGCATGGCTGCATATGACCAATGCATGCAATTTGCGTTGTAGCTACTGCTATATCCAAAAGACGACGGCCCGGATGAAGACGGCAACCGCCTATGGGGCTATTGATGCCTTGGTGGATGCGGCTTTGCGCCATGGGTATCGTGAGGTGGCGATCAAGTATGCCGGTGGTGAGCCGCTCATGGCCTTGGATACTGTAGCTGAAGCCCAGAGCTACGCCCAGGCGCGTTGTCGTGCGGCGGGGCTAGGCTTGCAGGCCACCCTGCTCACCAATGGGACGATGCTGAACCCGGTGCGTGTGGCGCGTCTGCGTGAGTTGGGGCTAGGGCTTACCATCTCGCTTGATGGTTTGGCACTCAGCCACGATGCCCAACGCCCCGATCTGCGCGGGGCCGGTTCGGCGGCAGCGGTGCGTGCCGGAATCGAGAACGCCTGCGCCGCTGGCCTCACGCCCACAGTCGCCATAACGGTCACTGGCGCGAACATTGGCGCAGCCCCCGAACTGGTGGCGTGGCTGCTGGAGCGTGGCTTGCCCTTTACGGTGAGCTTTGCGCGCAGCCAGGCATGCAGCCGCGAACGCAGTGCGCTCATGGCAGAGGAGCAGCAGTTGATTGAAGGCATGCGCGCCATGTATGCCACCGTGGCCGCCAACCCGCCGCGTTGGAGTGTGCTTGGCACGCTACTCGACCGTGCCGACCTGAGCTATGCTCACGGGGGGGCTTGTGCCGCAGGCAAAGACTACATGGTGATTGACCATGAAGGGCGCATCGCCGCATGTCAGATGGTACTTGATCAGCCAGTGGCCGATCTAACCCACCCTGATCCGCTCAGTGCCATCCGTGAGGATCGCCAACTGCCGTTGGGCGTGCCGGTGAACGAGAAGGCCGGCTGCCGCGAATGTGACTGGCGCTACTGGTGTGGTGGCGGCTGCCCCATCGCCACCCTACGCGCCACCGGGCGTACTGATGTCAAATCGCCCTATTGCAACATCTACACTGCGCTCTTTCCCGATCTGTTGCGCCTAGAGGGGTTGCGTCTGTTGCGGCAGGCGCGCCCTGCATCCGGCGAGGATGCGTGAGGTGAGAGAGGTACAGAGGATTGAACCACAGAGGCACAGAGAGCACAGAGGGGTTGGTGTGGAAGTAGGTGGTTGCTTTGGGGATGGTTTCATGACACTTTACCGTTTGGTTGCCGTTGGAGTGCCGACGTTAGTCGGCTGAGGTCGTAGACTGCCGTTGGATGCCGACTAACGTCGGCACTCCGTCGGTAAAGCTGATTGGACGCCGACTAACGTCGGCACTCCAACGGTAAAGCTGAAAGGCCGTTTCTGAGACCATCTCTTGCTATAAATTTCTCGGTGTCTCTGTGGTTCAATTCTCTGCATCTCTGCAAAAACGCTATAACTGAAAGCTCTCACCCCTCACTCTTCAGCGTTACCCGCCGCCCATCACTGGTAAACTGGAGTTGCCCATCGGCCTTGGGATGGAAGACCTGGGGGCTAAAGCGGCGACGCTCGGCAAAGCTGAGCAGCACCGGGCTAGGGGCGCTGTAGCTCTCGCTCATGAACATAGCACGCGGGCGCAATTCGGACATCAGGGCGGGGTTGCGCTGCCACGGATAGACGAGCAGATCAAGGGGCCGCCCTACCAACGCCAGTGCAGCGCTATCGCCCGCACTGCCGCCGGTGTGGAAGAGTACCCGCGTAGCCCCATAGCTCAAGAGCAACACTGCGCCCCCCTGCTCGCCCGCAGTAACTTCCAGAACCATCAGGCTTGCACCGTCCAACTCAAGGCGCTGGCCAGCCGCAAGGGGCCGCAGCGTGCCTTGGGCCGCCAGCCGCCGCCACTCGCCCGCAGCCCCACTGCGGCCCAACTCAGGCGGCGCAAGAGCCAAAACAGGCTGGTAACGGGCCATGGCGGCCACCTGCCCGCCGATATGCCGCCCGCTTGGTGTGGTCAAAATGACCGTGTGCAACTCACGTTGCCAGAAGGGCAGCAACTGACCCAACACCAGCGTAAGCTGACTGGCATCACCACCCCCATCCAGCAACACAAAACGGCCCCCCGGCGTCTGGATGAGCAACGCATCACCCGATGTCTGCAACATATAGACGTGCATACGTCCATCAGGTTGCTGAAACCACGCCACCCCAACCAACAGGATCAAGAGGGCCACCAACAGCAGAACAATCCGATAATGGCGTTTCGAAGTGGACTCAGAACTCATCATGGGCCTCCGTAATAGATGCTCTACATGATCTACCGTTTGAGAGGCCCAAAAGATACGCTTTTCATGGATGCAAGGCAATCGCCTCAATCTCAATCCGCGCATCGCGGGGCAAACGGGCCACCTGCACCGTTGAGCGGGCCGGTGGGTTTTCGGGGAAGAACTCGGCGTAGACGCTATTCATAGCCTGAAAATCGTCCATATCGGCCAAAAAGACGGTCATCTTCACGACATGGGCCAACGACGTACCCGCAGCCTCAAGCACCGCCTCAAGATTGGCAAAGATACGCCGCGTCATCGCCCTAATGTCCCCCGCTTCCATCTCGCCGGTCTGCGCATCCACTGGCAATTGCCCGGAAACAAAGACCATCCCGCCAGCCACAATGGCCTGCGAGTATGGCCCAATAGCGGCTGGCGCATGTGTGGTACGAACAACAGTACGTTGCATGTGGCTAACTCCTCTCGGTGAAGAGGTACATGAGGATTGAACCACAGAGGCACCGAGGACACAGAGGTATTGTATTGGAGGTAGTGCCAACAAGTGGTTGCTTTGCTACAAATTCCTCTGTGTTCTCTGTGTCTCTGTGGTTCAATCCTCTGCATCTCTACAAAAACTCTATAACTGACTAAGGGTGGCGCAGTCGTTAACAAGCGTAACTTGGTTACGAAAAAAACCTTACATTCCAAGCACAAGATAAACAATCAACAACAACAACTGCCAAACGACAGGCAGCAAGCCCCCAAGGAGCAACTGGTTACCCTCCCAGCCATACAGTTCCTTACAGAGCGCACTGGTGAGCATGAAGGCCCAGACGGTGGCCCCAATCCAGAGCAGGATGGGCAAGAGTGGTACGCCGATGATCTGGAGCAGCAGAGCCACCAAGAGGGGCAAGAGGCGCGGCAGTTGGCTGAGTGGGTAGAGGTAGTAGGCCCGTGCGCCCTCATAGCCGCCGTCGCTCTTCTGATCGAGCAGCATGGAAAGTTGGCTAAACAGGGGCCATTCGAGCAGTGCAAAGAACCAGAGGAACAAAACGGCGACGAGCAACCACAAGCTGGGCGGGCTGGCGGCCAAGAGGCTGGTGACTGCAAACAAGAGCGCCGGCATGAGCGCGATAAGGATCAGCGGAATGGCACTGTGCAGGGCACGCTTCAACTCAAATGTCTGCGACTCCATCGTGGCGCGCGCCTCGTTCACCAGTGCATGGATTGCAGCCCCACGATCCAGCATCAGCCACAGCAGCCACGAGCGCGCCTCTTGTTGCAAGATTGGCGGTTGGCCTTCAGTCTCTTCGAGGGGCGCAAGCTGGTGCAGCGCCTCGCCGAGCAGCGGCTCGAAGTTGTTGATCTGCGAGGCAATCAGGACACCGGGGGTGTTACTGCCATCATAGAGCAGCCCACTGAGCCGTGCGGCAACCGGCATACGCGGCGATTGCAGCAGCACCACTTGGCTCTGCTCGTTGATCTCGGTAGCCTTTAAGTCTGTGACTTGGCTCCAAGGCACCAAGCGCCCGCGATCACCCAGGCTGCCACGGATGAACATCCCTTCATCGCGTGCCTCGAGGCTCGGCAGCAGCGAACGCACCCAGAAGAGCAGCGGCAAGCCCAAGAGCAGCATCAGATGGGCTGCCACCAAGAGCCACCACGGGGCGGGCAGACCCGCTTCGACGCCCCAGAAGGGCACCGCTTGGTCTGGATAGGCATGCAAGAGTTGGGCATAGTTCGCGTTGTTCGCTACGCTACTAAAGGGCCAGAAGGAGCGCAGGGCCGGCACGCTCAAGGCCAAAAAGCGCACCCAATAGCTCAGGTAGCTCACCAGCAGAGCCAGGCTAAGCAACGTAGTGACGCTTTGCAACACCAGATTGAACTTGGGCGGATAGTGCGCCGCGACCGGGCCAGCAGGTAGTTCCGACGTATTCGACGTAGTTGTGGTGGCGGTAGGTGCCTGGGCTTTAGGTTGCGTACCGGCGACCAGCGCAGCGGGCCCCAGCAAGAGTTGAAAAAAGGGCGAACGCAGATCTTCACGCAGTTGCACCGGATCAACCCCATCGAGAGCCCGGGCCGTCCGTTCACTCTGGGTCAGAATCGTCTCGACCAATTGCTCAAACTGGCTAATCTGGGAACTGATCAGAAAACCCGGCTGCCAACGCAAACCATAGATCAGCCCATACAAACGGTGCCAATTGGTCAACTTACCTGGTTGCGCTTCAGCCAGAATAATGAAGCGTTCCCCGGCGCGATCTTGGGTTACTCGCAGCAGGCGCAACTCCTCCCAGCGCAAAGGCAGCCACGAACCGGCAAATTCAACCAACAGCCCCACATGGCTACTCCGAATGGCTGGCAGCGCATTGCGCAGGTAGAGCGCAAGCAACAGCGCCACACCAGTCCACAAGAACGGGCCAAGCAGAGTAGGCGCAAGCTCATAGATATTCGTCGCCTGGGGGCGTGGCTGGCCATCAATGAGCGTAACCAAGCCACTCAGCGGGAACTCAGGCTCAAGCAGACTCGGATCGCGCCCAAAGATATCCCACAGTCCACGTAGGATGTGAACACCCAGATTCCCTAGCGCAACCACCAGCAACAAGGCTGGCAGCCATGCTATGAGATTCGTCGTAAAACGAGGGTAGCGGTGGTAAATCTCGGGGACGCGCATAGTAGTTTGCATAATTAGGAAATAGGAAATGGGAAATAGGGCTGAGGCTTCAGAATACCTTGGATGCCTCAAGACTGTATCTAATATCCAGTATCCTACTTTCCTACTTTCCTACTTCCTCGTTTCCGCATCCTTCCCTTGCCCCTCACCGGCTTGCAACTGCACAATCCGCAACTCGGCGTTGTCGAGCAGACGCTGACATTCGGCGGCAAGTAACGTACCCTGCTCATAGAGTTTGAGGGTTTCGGCCAGTGCTAATTCGCCAGTCTCAAGTTGTGCAACCACCTCTTGGAGGCGCATATAGAGTGTTTCGTAGGTATCAACAGGTGTGGGATCGTTCATCGGGTGTGATCCTCTTGATCTGAACTAACGAGTGCAGCGAGATCGCCATCACGCAGCGTAAGGCGTAGAGGTGTGCCTGAGGGGGCCTCTTGGGGGCTTGTCAAGACGGCACCGCTGGTGGCGTGGCGTACCACCGCATAGCCGCGTGCGAGCGTTGCCAGGGGGCTAAGGGCCTCCAAGCGCCCCACCAGCCCTTGCAGCGCCAAGCGGCGTCGTTCGGTAGCCATGTGGGTGGCATGGAGCAAGCGGCGGGCCTGGTCATCCACTTGTTGGCGATCATGGGCCAGACGACGGCGTGGGGCATAGCGTTCTACGGTAGTACGCGCACGTTGGAGCGCACTGTGACGGCTATGCAAAGCTTGGCGCACCAAGCCATCAAGGCGCATACGGGTATAGTGCAGATGCTCACGCAACTCATTCATGTCGGGCACGGCCAACTCCGCCGCCGCCGAAGGGGTGGGGGCGCGCAGATCGGCCACAAAATCGGCAATGGTCGTGTCGGTCTCGTGGCCCACGCCACTGATCAGCGGCATGGGACTCGCAAAGATAGCGCGGGCCACCGCCTCATCGTTGAAGGCCCAGAGGTCTTCAAGCGAGCCACCGCCGCGGGCAAGGATAAGCAGATCGCCGCCAAGCGCGTAGGCTCGGTAGAGAGCCGCCACAATACTATCCGGCGCACGCTCGCCCTGCACAAGGCAGGGTACCACTGTGACCGTAACGAGGGGGCAACGGCGGCCAAGGATCGTCAATAGATCCTGCAATGCCGCGCCGCCGGGGGCGGTCACAATCAAGATACGGCGGGGCAAGGTTGGCAACGAACGTTTGCGTTCAGGCGCAAAGAGCCCCTCGGCCTCAAGGCGTGCTTTCAATTCCTTAAAGCGCGCAAAGAGCAACCCAACTCCAGCGGGCACAACGCGATCCACATAGATCTGCAGATCACCGCGTGGGCTATAGAAAGCCAGCCGCCCATGGGCCAACACCCGGTCGCCCGACTTCGGCAAGGCGGTCAGGCGAGCGGCATCACTCCGCCACATCACCCCATGCAGCAGGGCGTTTTCATCCTTCAAATTAAAATAGCAGTGACCGGAGGCAGTGTGGCGCTTAAACTCCGAGAGTTCACCCTCAATCCACAGATCGCTGAACAGGGGATGAACCTCAAGCAACTCGCCCAGGTAGCTAGCCACAGCGCTGACAGAGAGTGCTTGGTGCATCAAGGTAACTGCCTATGGTTCGGGTAGGCGCTTGGGAGAGCCGCGCTCTCCCAACGCATCCCGTAAGACTACGTGGTGGAACTGCACCAGTGATACCAATTACCCTTGAACATGCCGTATCATCAAGAACGCGAAAGCTCATTGGGACGCCATGTGCGGCAATCTGCAATCTACAATCTGCAATCGGACAATGGTATTAGGCTGGTTCGATCACCATCAACGGCTGGCCATACTCAACGGGCTGGCCATTTTTAATGAGGATACGCACCACCCGGCCAGCAATATCACACTCGATCTCATTCATCATCTTCATGGCTTCAATGATGCCAATTGAATCGCCGGGTTTCACCTCATCGCCCTCTTGCACAAAGGGCGCATCCTTGGGCGAAGGGGCGGCATAGAAGGTGCCAACCATCGGTGCAGTAATCGTGTGGCCTGCGGGCACCTCAGCGGGAGGCTGCTCAGAGGCTGCTGCCGGTGCTGGTGCAAACATTGGTTGCATCTGCGCACTCGGCAAGGGCGCTGGGGCCATAGGCGTTTGCATCATCGGTGCGACGGTGATCGGCTGCGCTGCAGTAATCATCGAGCCACGCTTCACATGCAATTTGTTATCGCCCCGCTCGATCAAAATCTCGGTGATGTCGGTCTGGCCGATCAAGCGCACAACTTCGCGCACGGCATCAAGCCCGAACGCATCGGCTTCGACGGCGGGAGTTTCCGCTTTCTGGTCACTCATACGTTTGCCCAGATTCTCCATCATTTGCGTTGAACATGCCTATTGTAGCACAAGTTGGGGCGGCAACTGTTGACTAGGGTTACGTCAATGTTGTTGGAGTTACACCTACCAGGTGAGGGTACGGTGGCACCGTGCCCCGACGGTCTATAGGGTTACTTCTGCGCTATTCCCTATTTTCTCTTTCCTACTTTCTATGTTCCTTCCCATAGGGATGCAACTTTTGCATTTTGCCAACGTCACATAGCTAGGATAAGATGGATAGTGGCCCTCTGGCCTACCCAAGCATACGAAGGAGTTCAACCATGAACCAGCGTCTCGCTCGCAGTGCCAATGATCGCATTTTCGGTGGTGTCTGTGGCGGTTTGGCTAGTTACTTCAACATTGATGCTACCATTGTTCGTATCGTCTTCGTTGTTGCTGTACTCAGTGGTATCAGCCCACTGATCTACATTGTGCTTTGGATTGTGATGCCTCTGCAACGCACCCTGCCCTATGGCCAGCAGCACCCCTCGTTGCAACAGCCGAGCAGCGATCCGACGGGCGAATGGCAGTACGATCCCTATACCGGCGAGCGCATCCGCAAGCCGTAGGGTTCGGGATGGTTCGTGGCGACTTTACAGTTTGCGAAGACGCGAAGATGCGAAGCCCGCGCCTCTTCGCCTCACCCATCCTCGCAAGAGGGATGATTTCATGCCATGTTACCGTTTGGACGCATTCAGCGCATCCTGATGTCGCACATCTAGTTTCTATTTGCTCGTTTCTGTATCCTTCCCCTATGACCCAAAGCGATACTCTTCCTGTTGCCGGATTAGCCACCCACCTGCCAGTACCCGACAGCGGACAATGGACTTTGGCCGACTATGAAGCGTTGCCCAACGATGGGCAACGCTATGAGTTGTTGGATGGAGTATTACGTTTGACCCCTGCACCAACACCTGATCATCAGGCTACGAGTCTGTTGATCGCCTACTATTTGCTGCAGCACATACAACTACCCGGGAGAGGGCGCGTCTTCACTGCGCCAATTGATGTGGAACTAGGGCCACATACGTTGGTTCAACCTGATATTGTGGTAATCTTAGCCACAAGTGCCGCTAGTATCAGCCCACGTCGTATCGTTGGTCCGCCCGATCTTGTGATCGAGATTACCTCACCAAGCACTGCGAGCTACGATCGCCGTGAAAAGCGCGATCTCTACGCCGCAGCCGGGGTGCGCGAATATTGGATTGTTGACGCTGGAACAAGAACTATCGAGTTGCTCTGTTTAGAAGAGCGTCATTACCGCGCGGAATATGTGTACACTGGTCAAGCCATCGTGCCAAGTAGGGTCGTACAGGGTTGGAGCGTGGCAACCGCAACACTGTTTGGAGGTTAGAATAGGCCGCTATGAGCTTTAGCCCAACCCAACGCAGCTTCTGGGTCAGCCTTGCTTTGACCCTCATGCTCTTCCTTGCGCTCACTGCTTGTAGCGAGCCAAGCGAAAGTACGCTTCCGTCGGAGCCGTCGCCGCCCACCGCAACGCCAGAGCCGCCCACGGCGACGCCGCTACCACGGGGGGGCACGCTGAACGTTGGCCTTGCCGCCGATGTGCCCGACCTGCGGCCCTGGCAGCCCCGTTCGCGTGGCGAAGAGCAGATCAGCGCCATGCTCTACAGTGGGCTGATGCGCCTTGATGACCAACTCCAACCTGTGCCCGATTTGGCTGAGGAGTGGGCAACGACACCCGATGGGCGCACCTTGACCTTTACGCTGCGTAGCGATCTGCAATGGCACGATGGCACGCCCTTGGATGCTGCCGATGTGCTCTTTACCCTCGAACGGCTACGGGCGCTCCCGCCTACTAGTACGGCGCTGCTGGCCGACCTGCGTTATATCAGTGGGGCCGTTGCTCATGATGGTACCACGGTGGTCTTTACCCTAACCAGCCGCTTTGCGCCGCTCCTCGCCGCGCTGAGTGTGCCGATTCTACCGAGCCATCTGTTGGCGGATCAAGAGTTTGATAGCCTGAACTTCTGGGATATTCCGGTGGGCAGTGGGCCCTTTCGCCTTAGCGAAGCGCAGCCTGGGCAAGCCTACCAGTTTGAGCGTTTCGAGCAGTACCATCATGGTGCGCCGCTGCTCGACCAGGTGCGCTTTGTGGTGAGTACGGATGCCCAAGCGACGATGGCAGCGTTGGGGGACACCAGTTTGCTCTTGGCCGAACTGCCATGGAGCAGCCACGAACCGGCACCACCCAATGTGCGCGTAGCAAGTTACCCAGAAAATGGCTACTACTTCTTGGGCTTCAATTTGCGCCCGGAACGGCCCTTTGCCGATCCGCTGCTGCGTCAAGCCTTAGCCTTGGCCATAGACCAACCTCGTCTGGTTGAAGCGGCCACCAAAGGCCAAGGCATCCCCATCAGTTCGAGTGCGCTGCCGGGAAGTTGGGCCGACATGACCCGCACGATTGCGCCAGGGGCCGACCTAGATGCTGCGCGGGCGCTCCTTGACGAGGCGGGCTGGCAACTGCCCGCTGGGGCAACCATCCGCGAGCAAGATGGCATCACGCTCACAGCGAGCCTCTATGTCCGCGCCGATGACGAGCGGCGGCTCTTGGCGGCACGCCAAATTGCTGAGGTTGGGGCAAGCATCGGCATGCAGATCCAGGTTGAACCCGGCGACTTCGACACAGTCATCTTGGCCCGCTACGCGCCGCCCTTCGCCTTTGATCTACTCTTAGGCAGTTGGCTCAACGGGGCAGGCGACCCCAACTTTGGCGATGTAGCCTACTACGATCCCGACGACTTTGCGCTCTTCCATTCCAGCCAACTGAACCAAGGGCCAGCCGACAGCCGGGCGACGCGCAACGTTGTAGGTTACAACAGCCCTGAGTATGATGCTCATGCCCAAGTTGCACGCCAACTCTACAACATCAGCGAGCGACGGGCCGCCATCAGCCAAGCCCAAGCCCAACTCGCCGCCGATCTGCCCTACCTCTTCCTCTGGGCCGACCGCATGCCCGTGCTGCTCAACGAGCGGGTGGTCAGCCTCGATGGGCCGGTTGCGCTCGATTCGCCACGCTACTACTGGAATATCGAGCGCTGGTACTTGGAGTGAGGGAGGGATGTCAATGCAAACTACCGTCCACGGGGGCGGTCGGGATCTGCGAGGCGCAATCCCAGCCAGATGCCAAGGCCAAACCCGATGATCAGGCTGAGGAGGCTAAACATTGCGCCGGGGCCATAGACAATTGCCGCAGCACGCATGGCCCCAGCCAACAGGAGCGCAATAATCCAGCCTAAGAAGAAGAGCCGTTGGCGGATTTCGGGGCCAAACCATTGTGGGCGCTCTTGGGCAACCAAGTAGCCAATGCCGCCGGCGATGGTGAGCAACAAGATGTTTGTAATCAGAATTTGCATAGCGCCTCGGGTTGGTAGGTGAGCAAATATTTGAGTTTCGCACGCCTGCCTGCTAAAATACCTTATCCGCATCAAGCTGATACCCCCGCTGGGGGGGTTGGGAGCGGCTTCGCCGCCCTCAAAGCTCTTTTTCGTTTTGGCGGCTGCGGCACCAGAACGAAACGAACCAACGAGGGGCAGGCTTAGTAACCCTTAGTGTACGGCATGTCAGAACTAAAAGACAAATTGGTCCTTGTGGTGGACGATGAGCCGCGCATGGTGAGCTTCATGCGCCTCAATTTGGAGTTGGAGGGCATGCGTGTTGCGACCGCTACCAATGGGCGTGAGGCGGTCGAGCAGGTGCGCGAACATATGCCCGATGTTGTCTTGTTGGATGTGATGATGCCGGTTATGGATGGTTTTGAGGCATTGCGGCGCATTCGGCAGTTTTCGCAGGTGCCGGTACTCATCCTTACGGCCCGCGACGAAGAGGATGATCGTGTGCGTGGGTTGGAGTTAGGGGCCGATGATTATATCGGCAAACCTTTCAGCCACCGTGAGCTAGTCAGTCGCATTCGGGCGGTCTTGCGTCGCCACTATAGTGCCCCTCCGGTGCCCCAAACCCTCGTGCAGATTGATGCGCGCCTCAGCATTGATTTTGCCCGCCGCGAAGTGCTGGTAGATGGCGAGCGGGTCAATCTACGCCCCACTGAATACCGGCTACTCTACCATCTTGTGCAGAACGCGGGCTATGTGCAGACCCACGAGATGCTGCTCTCGAAGGTGTGGGGCCCGGAGTACCGCGATGAGAACCACTACCTGCGGCTCTATATTACCTACTTGCGCCAGAAGATTGAGCAGAATCCATCGAACCCGAAGTATATCCTGACTGAGCGGGGCGTAGGCTATCGCTTTGTGAATTTTGATGGTCGTTGATGGATGGTGAACGTTTAGAAATAGTGTACTATTAACCCTCCAGGTCTTCCAGTTTGCCCCCCAGTACGCCCGCGATGGCAGCCAGAATACCAATGGCCGTAACCGCCCAGCCCATTGATGCTACGAGGGGCGTCTTGGCGTTTTTGCGGGCGATCCCGGAGCTGGCCCAAGCAATAACTAAGGGGAAGGGGACATCGCCTTCGCTCACGCCCATGATCGCTGCGAGGCTCCCAGCACTACCCAGCAGCCCCGCTGTCCACGCTTCGGGTGGGGCACCAAAGCCGTCCCAGCCCGCATCGTAGAGCGCCACCGTGATATTGACGATGGTTGCTACACTGACCCAGCCCAGGTAGAGGCTGAAGGGTGTACGCACAAAGGCGATGTCACTGGCCGAAAGCTGGCTGGCCTTGCCGATGCGCCGGTCAATCGTAATGAGCGAAGCCAAGAGGCCCAGCATCACCGGCACGGTAAGCTTGGTCTTATTGTAGTGCCAGAGCGCCAACCATGCGCTATTCGCCGCACAACTAGCGATGAAGGGGGCGGCGATCCGCCGTAGCCGCGCTTGGTCGCGGCGTGCTGGTAGCGCCTGATAGACCGCATAGGCAGTTAGGCCAGTGTAGATCAGCCCCCAGATGCCAAATACATAGCCCGGCGGGGTGATCATGAGTGGGTAACGATTGGAGATTTGACCAGTCGTTTGGCCATTGAGGGGGAGTTTATTGGCCAAGACGTTCATTGCGATGGTGCTGCCGAGTGCAGCAACGACGGCACCTTGACGGGCTAGATCGGCGTTGGATTGAGACATGGGTTTTTCCTAAGTTTCAGGTAGAGAGTTTTTGTATAGCGCAAGCTCTGCCCCTACGCATGCTCATGAAGCCATGCCTGCAGATCTGCGCTGGTCGTAAAGTCAAGCAGGGCTTCACTCAGGCTGAGGAGGAGCGATGGCGAGAGTGCTAAAACCTGCGCTTCAAGCGCATCACTCAACGGGTCAAACTTGCGCTTGAGTAGGCGCAGTACCAACTGCTGCTGGCCCTCGGCATGACCCTCGGCGTGGCCCTTGGCGTGACCATCAGCGTGGCCGTCAGCGTGGCCCCGGAGGTAGCCTTCCTTCTCAAGACCAATCATCGGTAAGCTCATGGTGTTCTCCTCCTGTTCAATCTGTCGCATTGTAGCATGGGACTCGGCTTGGAAGCAGCAGTGCTGCTATACTAGTACAATGAGTTAGGTAGAGAATTGCGGGGGAACGTAGGTTACCCCGTATACTCCCGCTGTCCGGCAATGAGGGAGGAACTATGAGCCATCAGATTGAGGTACCAAACGATCTCTATGAATTGCTCTATCGTCGCGCCACACAACTGCAACGCTCACCAGAGCAACTAGCGACAGAAGCCCTGCGTCGCTACCTACACAGCGCCGCGCAACCTTGGGAGCAGCGCCTCCAGCAATTGCTCATTAACCAACATGAACGAACCGATCTCCCGCCTGGCGACGAGATCGAGGCCGATATTACTGCCGCAGCCGCTGAAGCTAGGGAGTCGCGTCGTGAGCATCGTCGCTCTCATTGATACCAATGTTTGGGTTTCAGCACTGCTTAACCCAAAGGGTTACCCTGCACAAGCCATTGAAGCCTGGCGTAACGGACGCTATCGTGTTGTAACCTCGCAGGGCTTGCTTGATGAACTTGCTGAAGTCCTTTCACGTCCTCGCATTCAGCGTAAATATGGGTTGAGCATTGCAACCATTAGTGACTATCTTGCTCTTATTCACGAGCGTGCATTGATAGTAGAACCACAAAGTCAACTTCAGCTCTGTCGTGATCCTGATGATGACCTTGTGCTTGAGACCGCCATGCTAGGAGAAGCACGCTACCTGGTTAGTCGTGATGATGATCTCAAGAGCGATAGCGAACTTATCAGACAGATGCTTTTTTATGGCTGTGAAGTTATAAGTGTGCAGAGATTTATAACTCTTATTACAATATCGAGTTCGTGAAAATCAAAGAGGCGTGTATTGTAGCAGAACATGCGCTCGGCAAACGCTTCGTCGTGCTGCGCCTGGATCTCGATGTGGAGAAAGACGATCGTCTGCTCGCCGTCCAGTCGGGTCACTCGGACCAGTTTATCTACATACTGCTTGCCCTTGCCCACCTCTGGGTTGATCTGCAAGAGGGCAAGTGGCTCATCTTTGACCGGCTTTGTCCAGTCGATTCCTGCGTAGGCCTCGGGGAAGAGTAATTCCAAACATGCGGGCAGGTAGTGTTCGAGGGCTTCCTTCCAAGCCCCATCAAAATTGGCAGCGGGTTGGTGCATAGTGATTCCTTGTTGGCAAAAAGGCTCTCACTACATGTACCGCTGAACGGGGCTAAAAGATACGGTTTTCGTTGGTAGAGGTGCAGAGGATTGCACCACAGAGGCATAGAGAACACTGAGAGGTCTTTGGGAGGCCCATGATGGCCCTCACCCCCGTCCCCTCTCCCACGTTGTGGGAGAGGGGCGAAGGTACCGCCGTTTGGTTACGTTCCTACAGGCCCGCATGCGGGCCGGAGGCTCGTGCGCTGGCGTGAAAGCGAACCCAAAGCTGTTTTGCGCTAAGAGAAGCGGAGGTTGTTGATTGCCCCGTTGTTTAGCCACCCTGAGAGAAGATTCGTAAGAACGTTCCTGTTTGCGCTGTAGGTAGTGCCGACTTTAGGGAAGCGGAGGTTGTTGATTGCCCCATTGCTTGGCCACCCTGAGCGAAGGTTCGTAGGAACGCTCCTGTTTGCGCCGTAGGTAGTGCCGACTTTAGTCGGCTTCCCATCGCTGCCAAAGACCTCCGCCGACTAAGGGAAGCGGATGTTGTTGATTACCCCGTTGCTTTGTCACCCTGAGCGAAGGTTCGTAGGAATGTTCCTGTTTACGCCATAGGTAGTGCCAACTTTAGTCGGCTCCCATCGCTGCCAAAGACCTCAGCCGACTAAAGTCGGCACTACGATGCCTGCGCCCCATGTCCTATTCAGCATGACAAGTTGCTGGAATACGTAACAATTTCTGCTTCCCTAAAGTCGGCACTACAATGGTCGTGACCCATGGACTATTCAGCATGACCGGCTACTGGGGTACTATGGAAGCGGGCTTAGGGTTTCGCCACTGGACCTCCGGCCAGCGTGTGGGGGGCCAGGATGCACCTGGACTCCAACGATCCAGACGCTTGCAGATCAAGCTGGCCAGCAGCAGCGTATGCTGGTAGCGCGTGGGGTCTTGGGCGGGTTGCAGACGACTCAGCACAAAGAGGTGATTAAGCAGCATTGACCAGAGGTATTCGCGGCGATCTTG
>NZ_NQWI01000099.1 GCF_002532535.1 Candidatus Viridilinea mediisalina | reverse complement strand
CGGGGAGGGCTTCGCCCTCCCCGAACCCCTCCCTTTTGCAATGCTTTACCTGAAGGGCTATAGCACTACACCTTTCGCACACGCAACTCAAGGATGCCATTGCGGTAGGTGCGTTGCAGCGATGCGGGATCGACCGGCGCGGGGAGGGCGAGTTCTTTGGCGTAGCGCCGTTCACCATTGGTGGTGAGCATGAGACTCATGCCCTCAACCGTCACCTCGACTTCGTTATCATCCACACCGGGTAGTTCGGCAATCACGAGCAGCTCGCTATCCTCATCGAAGAGATCAACCAGCGGCTCGCGCACGGGGGCCACCTCCGGGCCACTGGGCGTCGAGCGGACATTGCCAAAGCGTTCGACCCGTGGCGGGCCGCTGATGCCAGTACGCACCGTAAAGCCATACACCGCCCGCGAGCGGTCGTTCGAACCAGGGGGGATACTTCCCTGGCGTTGTACCTCAGTAGGGGCACGTTCGGCCAGATCGGCCAAAATATTGAGCATATCCCCCAGCCCCTTGACAATGCCCCCGAGTCCGGAGCTTGAAGCACGGCGGTCGTGCTGTTGATCATCACTCATAGCAGGGCCTCCGTTCCTCTGTTCTTCCGTTCCTCTGTTCTTCTGTTCTTCTAATACTCAAACACCATCCCCCCCGACCCTTCAGGCGCTGGAGTTGGCGTATCGGGGGGAGGGGCCGCAGGCTCGCCCGCAGGGTGGCGCAGACGGGCCAATTGGGCATCAATGGCCGCAATGCGGCTACTGACCCGCGCCTCGTGGGTGCGCCAGACGGTCAATTCCTGCTCGAGGCGGGCACGTTCCTGCTCCAAGCGCGAGATAGCGGTCGTGGAGGGCACTTGGCCACGCCCAAACCCCGGCGTCCGCCCAGGGGTTGCTTGTGGAATTGAGCGTAGTGCAGAGGAGTTGCGTTTCATAGAGCTTTGGTTTGGGGAACCATGGGAAAACCTCGTGTTCCCATGACAGCCCAGGTTAACTACAGTAGCGTCGGATCAGATCAAGCAACAACTGGCGCTGCTGCTCACGCTGTTCTCGGTCACTGCTATACTTCAATTTTGAGGCCAACACATCAAAACAGAGCGTCACAAAAGCGGGGTTATCGGCAGAAGGTTGAATATTGCGCTCAGTCAGCACCTTCGCAATCATCAAGGCCGCCCGCATGGTGGGCATCTGGCTGTAGGCGCCACTGGCACGCAGGGCATGCACAACGTCTACCACTGCAAGTGCCGTGGAAGGATGCGCCCCCGCCCCCGCCGTAATAATCGCCGCCTCGGTCTCACGATCATAGAAGTTGAGATCAATCGTAATCAAGCGATCACTCAAGGCATCTTGAGCCCCATGAACACCGGCATACTCTTGCGGGTTACTCGTAAAGATAGCGCGGAACTCAGGATGCACTTTAATATACGATTCGCTGCGTGTCATGGTTGGCAGCACCAACATGCGCTCTTCGAGTACCGTAAGCAGCACATTATTGGCTTCGGGGCGCGAGCGGGTGAACTCATCGTAGATCAGGGTATACCCCTCACGGCACGCGGTTGTCAGGCGATTATCCACCCAGCGCTGCACCGCATCCTCTTCATACTTAACCACCGAATGGATGAAGCGATCCACCACCCGCCGGTAGCTATAGCCGGTCTGACCACCGATCAGATCGGAGGCGGTAAACTCCTCATCGCCCACAATCAGCATCACGGGGCGACCCAACTGGGCGGCGACATGCATCGCCAAGGTGGTCTTACCCGTACCGGCTGGCCCACGAAAATGCACTGGGAAGCCAACCTGCAGGTAGGAAAGCGCCCGTTCACTAATTGCCCGCAGTTCGCCGGTAGAGACAAAGCCCGCACTCGGGCGTACAGCTAAGGTTGCTTTCGCCGCAGCGGCTTTGGAGCGTGCCACACTGGTCATAGAATTGCTCTCTGAGAGTTGAGGGGGGGGGTAACTAGGATTTGTAGTTTTTATAGGGAATCTAGGGGCAAGCCCCATGCGCCGCCAGACCGCGGGAGGATGCGAGGGAACCAGGTTCCCTCGCATCCTCCCAACCAGCATTATTGGGGCAGATCGGCCAAGGCTTGGGCTTGGGCGATCCATGCCTCAACATCAGCGTTGCGTCCAAGTTCACCCAAGAGTTGACGTAGCTCAGCGGGCGTACTCAGTGCCAATTGGATAAAGGTCGAGATACCTGACTGGTTGAGGCGTTGCTGGGTTGTAGCACCAATACCATTGATCACCGTCAGGTTATCGCGGTAGGAACGGCCCTGGCGTCCGCCGGTCGCTTCACCACCAGCAAGCTGCGCCGGGGCATCAGCTTCGCCCAAATTCCGGGCAGCCGCATCGAGCGCTTGGAGCAGCGGGGTGATGCGTTGGCGCAGGCGTTCCACTTGGCTGGAAACCCACTGCTGTTGACGCGGACTCGAAGGGAAGGGTAGGGTCTCAATGTCATTGTTCAGAGCCAGCAGATTGCGCCGCACCCCATCCACACTCTCACCCAGACGTACCCGGTCGCTCTCTGATGCACCAAGGTGGGTGGTTGCCACGAGATCAATCAGTTCGTTGATGTTTTTGGCCAAGCCATCAATGTAGCTGTCAATCCCTCCATTGCCTTCGCTTTCGAGCGCCTGCAAAATCGAGACCCGCGCCATTTGGGCGTAGGCAATAATGCCCCCTTGGTTGAGGCGCGGCGTTGGCGGGGTTAGCTCCGCTTGCGCTTTGGGCTCAACCTGCACTTGGGTGGCGGCTGGTGCCTTGGTACTCACGGGAGCTTTGGGTTCCGGGGCGGGCTTGGGCGCGGGGGCGGCTTTCGCAACGGGGGCGGGCTTGGGCGCAGGGGCGGCTTTCGCAACGGGGGCGGGCTTGGGCGCGGGGGCGGCTGGCTTAGGCGCAGGGCGTAACGGTTCCGCCTCTAGCTCATCATCATCAAGCTCCAGCGGGATACGATACTGAGCCAACTGCTCAGCCACCGCCTCCTGGAGAACCTGGCGATCATGGGTTAGGGTCTGGCGCAAGGTCTCCGCCTGCTGCTGCCGGACACTAGCCAACTGTTCAAGCTGGCGCGCCACAGCAGCATGGAGCACCGTATAGTCCTCAGCGCGGCGCTGCTGCTCCAGTTCAGCCAAACGGGTTCGCGCAGCCGTCATCTGCTCAAGCTGCTGGTCAACGGCACTGCGTAACTCGGCATAGTCAGCCACACGGCGCTGCTGCTCCAATTCAGCCAAGCGCACCCGAGCGGCGGTAAGCTGCTCAAGGTGCTGGTCAACAGCACTCCGTAGCTCGGCATACTCAGCCACACGGCGCTGCTGCTCTAATTCAGCCAAACTCACACGGGCCGCAGTGATCCATTGCAGATGTTGGGCCACTGCAACCTGCAGAGCCTCATAGGTTGTCGCACGCTGCTCACGCTCACGCTCGGCCAACTCAAGGCGAGCGGCAGTCGTCAATTCCAAACGGTGGGCCACCTGCTCACGCAGATCCTGATAGACCTCAGCACGCCGTTCACGTTCCAACTCAGCCAAACGCACGCGGGCCGCAGTGGTCAACTCAAGCCGTTCAGCTACCGCAGCACGCAGGATCGCATAGGCTTCAGCACGCCGTTCACGTTCCAACTCAGCCAAACGCACGCGGGCCGCAGTGGTCAACTCCAAACGCTGCGCGACCGCAGCCTGAAGGGCTTCATAGCTCACAGCGCGGCGTTGCTGCTCCAATTCTGCCAGGCTCAACCGGGCAGCGGTAGTCAACTCAAGCTGCTGGGCCACCGTCGAGCGCAACTGAGCAAACGCAGCGGCGCGGCGCTCACGCTCGGCTTGCGCGGCACGCTCATGAACCAGATCGAGGGCCGTAAGCTGTTCAACCACCTCAGCCTGACGCTGCACAACCACCGCTTGGCGCTCTTCAGCATGTTCAACCGCCGCCTGCTGACGCTCACCCTGATACGCTTGGAGTTGGGCGTGGGTAGCAGCCCGCAGCCTACGCAACTCCTGGGTACGCTGGCGATGAGCAGGACGATTGCGCGTAGCGTTGTAATAGACATTACGATTCACCACCAAACTCCTCCGCTATCGTCAAGTAGCATCATTGCTTTGAGGCGTCCGGTGAAGGGAGCAACGCTCCCCTCACCAGACAAACCAGCGAACCCTGGCCTAAGCTGGCGCAGCGGAAGCGGCGGTGAGACCAACGGCCTCGGCGTACTTGAGGTAGGTATCAACCCCAGCGATCACGATGCGCGCCTCAATGGCGAGCAGCTCAATCCCGACCAGCGACACGCGGGCCCAGGCATCAATCACGATACCTTTGTCCAGGATGCGATCCACCACCTCGGCCAGGCTACTGGATGCATTTACCTTCTCAACGGCCATGTTGTCCCTCCTGTGTTGCTAGCATTATGGCCTTAAAACGGCCCATGCATTATTACACCGCAAACTGCACGGTAGCGCTGTTAGTGCTACGCAAGAGTAGCGTTAGGCTCTCGTTAGGTTTTTGTGCATGGAGCCCACCAGGGGGTTTGCGGGCTAGCGCCCGCAAACCCCGTTGCTCATTCCTCCGCATCGCCCAAGGCGGCATAGAGGCGCGCCAAATCCACATGCAGCCCTTGGTGTTCCTGAAGTAATGCGAGCGCATCGGGGGTGGTGCCAGCACGCGCAAAGAGCGCTGGGATGACACGCCAACCTTGGCCGCCATCCGGTAAGGCGGCCAAGGTCTTGGGGATGGTCTGCTCAAGGAGGTGGCGTAGCGTTTGGCGGTTCACTGGCTCAGCGCCCCATTTGCACTCACCGATCAGCATGGTGCGTTCGCGCCAACTGAGGGCCACTACATCGCTCTGGACGCGGCGATCCCAATGGCTGCCGATCACCTCTGGGGCAAAGGGGAGCGCACCACATGCGCCTTGGGCTTGCACCCAAGCCCGCGCTAACTCCTCCCATGCGGTTTGGCCTACAAAGGCGCGTAGCCCGGCCTGGATGTGGGCCAATACCTGATCAGGCTGATAGGCTATCTCGGCCTGGTGGGGGCGCAAAAAGCGAAAGTAGAAGCGGTGAAACGGATCGGTGAGGTGGTAACGCCCCTGTTTCGAGCGATGACGCATGGAGGGGTGTACCGTCGCCGGAATGCGCCGCTCTACCAGCCGAAGCTCTTGCAACACTGCGAGATATTTGGTCAGGTTGGTTGAAGCGGTAAAGGTAGTATCAGCAATGGCCTTGAGGGTATGCTGCCCTTCCCCAATGGCGTTGAGTACGGCCAAATAGGTACGCAGATCGCGCACCTCATCGGCCAAAAGCAGCTCTATTTCGGCTAGGGCAACACTCATCGGCGCAAGCAGCGCCCCCCGGATATTCTCGACCAGTGTGCGCTCAGGCTCAAACCATGTGAGGTATTGAGGCACCCCGCCAAGCATGGCATAGGTGGCCACCTGGGCCTCAGGACTCCAGCTAGGAAAGAAGTGGCGCAATGCGCCAAATGCCAAGGGTTGCAAATAGTATTGGGCCGTTAGCCGTCCAAAGAGCGGCGTCTGCTGACTGAGGATGGTCTCCATGGTGCGAATCTGCGAGCCACAGAGAACGAGGATCAATTGCCCATGCTGCCAATGGATGTCCCAGGCATACTGCAAGGCCGAAAGCATGGCCCCATCAGCTTCAACCGCCCAGGGCAACTCATCAAGGATCAGGATGTGGCGATCCCTGCGCAGGAGCGCCGCTGCATCATCCCAGAGATCCGACCAACTTGGGAAGATGGGGCCACCGCCTGCGGCAGGTGGTCGCCCCCGCAACGTCGCGGCCAAACGCCGCCGCTGTAGCTCGGCTGGCTCCTTCTGCGCCATCCAGTAGCTCCACGCCACCCCCGTTCGGCTGGCCCACTCACGCAGAAGCGCTGTCTTGCCCACCCGCCGTCGCCCATAGAGTAACAACAACTCGCCGCGCCCGCGCCGGAGCAGCCCGTCAAGCTGGGCCAACTCCGTTTTGCGATTGACAAACATCGGTAGCCTCCGACAAGTAAAAAGAGCCATCGCTAGAGTATTATACTCTAGCGATGGCTCTTTTGCGGCATGCGTGGTCTAGCCGTGCTGCACCAACCATGCTTCGAGGTCATCACGGCTGGTGAAATCGAACAGCGCTGCGGCCAGATCAAGCACTTGGGCCGAGGTGAGCGCTTTTACCTGGGCTGTCAGTGTTGCACTCAGGGGGCCATAGCGCTGGGTGAGCAGGCGGAGTAACAACTGCAACTGCCCCTCTTCACGGCCCTCTTCCTTCCCTTCGATACGGCCCTCTTCCTTCCCTTCGATACGGCCCTCTTCCCGCCACTTGCTGATCAGGGGGGATTCGGGAATACCGTAGCGGTCATAACGAATAATCTGTTCAGCCATTGCGGAGATCTCCTTATCGGTGCATAAGAGGAGGAATTCGGCTAAGAGTTGCGCTTGGCGCTCGCCACTGGTACTCGCTATGATCTGGCGCACCGCTTGGGTGAGGATGGGTTTGGGATCGCGCAGGCGTGTCTGGCCGATCAACGCCAGCAACGCTGGGCGTTGCAGCGCCAAGAGCGCCTCACCATCCAGTTGCCAAAGCCGAATGACACGGTAGCGCCACGCGAGGTACGTATGACGCTCCAGATCGGTGCGTTCATGCTGACCTTCATCGCGTGCACCCACTCCCCCTACATACCATACCACACTGTAGGTCGGACGATCACGATAGATCATGGCAAGGCGTGTCTGGTAGTCAAGCATGCGGATGGGCATGGGGCGGTCACTGCCCGGCCCAGGGTCAAAAGATACGGTTTTTGGTGAATATGATGTATTGACGTGGCATCTCTGTACCTCTATAATATTTTTATGCATTATCATAAAATCTTTGTACTCGTGCTGCTTGCCCTGCTCCTGAGTAGTTGTGGCAGCTTAGGTCAAGCGAGTACGCCAACGGTTCAACTCGCCACTGTGGCGCCGCCTACCGCCCTGGTCACTCCGCCTAGCGCAACGGCTGCGGCAACCATGCCACTGCCTACCCCAACCGAGGTGCTTGCGCCATCCCTGATGGATCTCAGTCTGCAGATTGAACTGGTTGCCGATGGGTTTAGTTTGCCGACCCAAGTGACCCACGCGGGCGATGAGCGGCTCTTTGTGGTTGAGCAGGATGGGCGGATTTGGGTGCTGCGTGCTGGGGTGCGCGATCCTGAGCCCTTCTTGGATCTTGTTGACCTGGTGGGTTCGGCGGCTAATGAGCAGGGGTTGTTGAGCGTTGCGTTCCATCCGCGCTTCGCGGAGCTTGGTTGGTTCTTTGTGAACTATACCGACCTGCAGGGTGATACGGTGGTGGCGCGCTATCAACTTGACCCCAATGATCCTGAGCGGGCCGATCCTGCGAGTGCCCTGGTGCTCCTTCAGATCGAACAGCCTGCCTCGAACCATAATGGCGGGCTGCTTAAATTTGGGCCTGATGGCTACCTCTACATTGGCACGGGTGACGGCGGGCGCGCCGGCGATCCCTGGAACAATGCACAGACTCTGAGTAATCTGCTGGGCAAGTTGCTCCGCATTGATGTGGACGGCGCTGAACCATATGCGGTGCCCGCCGATAATCCCTTCGTTGACCAGCCTGATGCTCGTCCCGAAATCTGGGCCTATGGTCTGCGTAACCCCTGGCGCTTCTCCTTCGACCGCGCCACCGGCGATCTCTTTATTGCTGATGTGGGCCAAAATGCCCAGGAAGAGGTCAATTTCCAGCCTGCCTCCAGTCGCGGCGGTGAGAACTATGGCTGGCGCATGATGGAGGGTACCGCTTGCTATGAGCCTGCCGATTGCGATCCTACCGGCCTTGAGTTGCCGGTCGCGCACTACCTGCACCGTGCGGCGGAAGGGGGCTGTTCGATCACCGGCGGCTATGTCTATCGCGGTATGCGCTACCCCGCCCTCCAAGGTACCTACCTCTACACCGACTATTGCTCCGGCCACCTCTGGGTACTCCGCGCCGAAGCCGATGGTTGGCAGAACCGTGTAGCTGGCCGCACCACCCTACAGGCTACCTCGTTCGGCGAAGATGTCGCGGGCGAACTCTACCTCGTTGACCGTGGGGGTGGGATCTATCGTCTGTTGCTTGATGCGCCAGTGAGCCAAATTTGGCTGCCGTTAGTCCACGGATGAACCTGCCGAGTCCAACTGATTGGACTCGGCGTTTTAGCCCGTCCTAATGCCCTGAATCGCCAAAACAAAACGTACGTAATTTCCCGTCCAATCGTGCCGAGTCCAACTGATTGGACTCGGCGTTTTAGCCCGTCCTAATGCCCTGAATCGCCAAAACAAAACTGTTGGAATAGGGGGAATACGAGTTATGATAAATTTTTTTTCTGTCTTTTTGCCGTTTGCGCCATAGGTAGTGCCGACTTTAGTCGGCTAAGGTCGCCGACAGCCCCCGGATGCCGACTAAAGTCGGCACTACGACAGTAAAGCTGAAAGGCCGTTTCTGATGACCCATGTCTATGCAATTGCCAATGAGAAGGGCGGTGTCGGTAAGACCTCGGTGGCGGTTAATCTCGCGGCGGCTTTTGCCAAGCTTGATCTGCATGTTTTGCTGATTGATTTTGATGCCCAGCGCCACGCTTCGCGTTGGCTGGGGCTTGATCCCGATGGCCTTGCGGTGGAGGATTCCTTTTTGGGTATTGCGAGCCAGCGCCGCCGCCTTGAGCAGGTGGTGCGCCAGACGGCGGAGGGGGTGGATGTGCTGCCTGCCCATAAGGATATGATTGGTCTGCCTGAGACGCTGGGGCGCAGTATGGGCGGCGGTATCTATCTGCTGCGTAAGGCGCTTGAACAGGCCGCGAGCAGCGGCTATACGCCTGATGTCGTTGTGCTCGATCTTGCCCCCGCCCGTGGCCCCGTCCTCGCTACCGCCCTCGCCGCTGCCACCCGCTGCATCGCGCCCGTCCAGGCGGCTGATCTTGTCCTCCAGAGTCTTGGCGATCTGGTTGAATCGCTTGCCCAGGCTCAGGAGTTCAACCCGCAGTTGCAGGGCTTCTCGGTGCTGCGCAACAACTACAGCCCCCGTGCCACCCTCGACCACGCCTATGACCAAGCGCTCAGTGAGGTCTACGCCGATGCGCTGCTCAAGACCACGATTCCTTCGCGGGCGCTGATTCGCTTGGCTTCGGGCAGCCAACAGAGTGTCTTCCGCTTCCATGGCCCCGACGAACACGCCGTGCGTGGCGTCTTCCTCGCGCTCGCCGAGGAGCTCTTGACCCTTGATGGAGTACCAGCATGAGTAAGCGCCGCGCTGATGATCAGCAGGCCCAGGCGATTAAGGAACGCCTGGCGTTGCGGGCTCGCAATGCGCCCGCGCCTGCCCCTAATGAAGCGAGTGGCAGCCCCGAGGCCGAGCCGAGCGCCCAAGCGCGTCAGCATTTCTTGGGGCCAAAGCTTGCGAGCCTGGTGGCTGGCCGTAACCTCGAACAGCTTCCGGTGGCCCACATTGCCCCCGAACTGCGCCCTGACCTGCGTCAGCCCCGCATGCTGCCCCTGCCCGACCAGTTGGTCGTCAAGGGCGAAACGCCGCCTGAATATGAAGAGTTGGTGGCCGAACTGCGCGACTTAGGTGCCTCGCTGCGTGAACGCCAAATTCAACCTATTGTCGTCTACCCCGGCACTAGCGCCGAATTGCCCGAGGCGCGCTACCTGATTCTGATTGGCCAGCGCCGCTGGACCGCCGCCCAGCTTGTGGGCTTGCCCCAGCTTGAGGCGATTGTGATCGATCCGCCCGATCCCCTGGAGCGCATCACGCTCCAGTTTGCCGAGAATGAGGCCCGTGAGAGCTTTAGTGACATCGAGCGTGCGTGGACACTCCAGCATCTGCGGGAGCGCATGGGGGGCGAGCAGGTCGCCGTGCATGAGGTGGCTACCAAGCTGAAGCTCAAACGCTCGCGGGCCTACCAGTTGCTGCGTATGCTCGCCTTCCCGCCCGAACAGCAGCAAATGGTTGCGCTGCTGCGCTTGCAAGAGCGCCAACTGCTGCCGTTGCTTGATGCGCTGCACCAAGGCCAGGTGAGCAGCGCCCAGAGCGCCAAGATCCTCCAGCGCCTACGTGACATCGCCGCCGAACGGGCCCTGAGTAGTCGCCAATTGGCCGAAGAGGAGACCACCCGTAGCGTCGAGTCGCCCCGGCGCAGCGGCATTGACGCCGCCACCGTCGCCCGCCTTGTCGCCCGCGCCAACAACAGTGAACTGCTCGGCGGCGCACCTCAAGCCCCCAACCCGCGCTGGTACCAGAGCCTGCTCGATGATTGTAGCAGCTTCAGCCGCAAGCTACGCCGTGCCAGCGAACGCGCCAACGAACTCGACGCCCAAGCCAGCGCCGAATTGCGCCGCCGCCTTGAAGAGCTTCAGCACCAAGCCCAGTTATTGCATGAGGCACTGGAGGATGCGTAGAGGTGTAGGAGAGGTACAGAGAATTTTACCACAGAGGCACAGAGGACACAGAGAAGTTTGTGGTTAGGGATGGGGGTAGGGCACCTTACAGTTTGCGCCATAGGTAGTGCCGACGTTAGTCGGCTGAGGTCGCAGACACCCCCCAGAGGCCGACTAAGGGAAGCAGAAATTTTTGTTAGCGCGAAGGAGCACTGGGCCGCGCCGTGTGGCTTCGACAGGCTCAGCCAGCGACGCGCTGACTCGGTCGCTGAGCCTGTCGAAGCCACCCCGACGCGCTGACTCGGTCGCTGAGCCTGTCGAAGCCACCCCGACGCGCTGACTCGGTCGCTGAGCCTGTCGAAGCCACCCCGACGCGCTGACTCGGTCGCTGAGCCTGTCGAAGCCACCCCGACGCGTGGCTTCGACAGGCTCAGCCAGCGGCGCGGTGAGAACAAACCTCCTCCCTCTCCAGCGCATGAAAGCGCGTCGTCGTCCGGTCGAAACGCAACGAGGCTACGCCGGTCTCGCCGTTGCGGTGCTTGGCTACATGCAGCTCGGCAATCCCGGGGCAGTCGCTCTCGTTGTTGTAGAGCTCGTCGCGGTAGATGAACCAGACCTGCGAGGCGTCCTGTTCGATACTCCCCGAACCACGGAGGTCGGAGAGCATGGGGATGCGGCTGGCACGGCTCTCGACGGCGCGTGAGAGCTGCGAGAGGGCCAGCACGGGGGTGCGCTGCTCGCGCGCAAAGCTGGTGAGCCCCTGCGAGACATGGGTGATGCGCCGAACCTCGTCGTCGCCGCTGTGTTCGCTCTGAGCCAACTGGAGGTAGTCTACGATCCAGAGATCAACCGGATTGCTGTTGGTCAGGCGGCGGGCCCGGTCGCGGATAGCGAAGATATTCAAGGCAGGGGTGTGATCAATGTGAATCGGTAGCTCGGCTACGCGGGCCAAGGCGCCAATGGCCTCGAGGTTGCCCTGACGCAGCAAGCGTGGCACACGGGTGGTGGGAACGCCCAACTCCATCGCCACCAAGCGCTGCAAGAGCAGTTCCCGATCCATTTCGAGCGAGAAGATACCGACACGATGGCCGCGCCGCGCCACATGGTAGGCCATACAGAGCGCCAAAGCGGTCTTGCCTACACCAGGGCGCGCCGCCAAGACAACCAGTTCGCCCGCTTTGAGCCCCTGGGTGATCTGATCGAGATCGGGGTAGCCGGTCGAGAGCCCCAGCAGATCGCCATCGTCCATACTGGATTGCAGCGCCTCAAGGTAGTCGCCGGCCACTTGGGAGAGGGGCAGAAAATCTTGGCCCACCTGGCGCGCTGCGGCCACCTCCAAGATCTGTTGGGCGGCTTGATCAAGGCGATCCTCGATGGGGCGGCTATCATCATAGCCCAATGCAACCACGCGCCCGCCCGCCTCAATTAGCGAACGCCCGACCGCAGTGCGCTCCACGATGTGCGCATAGTACTCGACATGCACCGCTGTGGGTACGTCAACCACCAGCTCACCTAAGAAGGCAATACCCCCCACGAGCTCTAAATGGTTTTGCGAGCGCAATTGGGCCGCGACGGTCGCCAGGTCGGGCGGTTCGCGGCGCTGGTAACAGGCCAACTGCGCTGCGTAGATCAGCGCGTGCTTCTCAAGGTAGAAGTGGGCTGGTGCTAGGAAGGGGGCTACGGCGATGATGGCTTCCCGTTCGAGCAGGATCGAACCCAGGGTAGCCCGTTCGGCAGCGATGTCGTAGGGCAGACTAAGCGGTGCTTGCATGGTTTTGCTCCAAAGGGTACAGATCAAGGAACTCACGCAGAATCTCGGGGCGCTTGGCGGCATCGGCGTTACGGAAGCGGTTGAGCCAGCGCATACGCTCATAGCCGCTGATCTTAGGGTGCAGCAGGATCGCCCGTTCACTCACCTTCTGCGGAGCGGCAGGCGCATCCTCGCGCTCCGGTAGAGCCCGCAGGGCCGAAACCACCCAAGCGGCACGGTCGCGGATGCCCGCTTGGTTGTCGGCTTGGGCAATCACCCGTTCCACCTGATCGAGGGAGCGCGTAGCCAACTTTGCGGCAACATCGGCACGAACCCCAAGCTGGCGTAGTCGCTTGGCGCTGGGGCTGTCACGGGGGGCAACAGGGAGCGCTGGGCTGCTCGGCTGCTCAGGCGCAGTGGGGGACGCTGGGGCTGCCTCCGCTGGGCTGGTTGGCTGCTCAGGCGCAGTGGGAGCCCGATAGACCGGCGCGGGTGCAGCAGGCTTGGCAAGTAAGCCGTAGCGTTTACGTGGGTTGGCTGCGGCAGGCTGTTTGCTGGGCGGCGGTTCCTGGGCCGAAGGAAGCTCGGCTGCGGGTGCCCTGGTGGGGTCATCAGCAGGCGCGGCATGTGCCTCAGAGTTCTGATCCTCTGTGGGCATAGTTGCGATCAAAGAATCTGCATTCCCACCACCACCATGTTCGGCAGAGCACTCACTAATCGCATTGGCACTCACTGTGGTGGTGGATTCTCGGTGTATCGGTAGGTTTCCGTGATCTCCGTGTGATCCCGACGTTGGCTGATCAACTACCGTTTTAGTGCGTTCTAATGGGCTAAAACTCGTTTCATCTAGCTCAAACGATCCGATCACCCCTGCGATCGGATCAGCGATCCCCTGATCGATCACCCCTGCGGTTGGGTCAGCGATCCCCTGATCGAGCAGGGGATCGGAATCTTCGGTTCTAACAATCGGTTTATCACCCTGTAAGCCGATCTCTATATCGAGAACCGTACCGATCAACTCTTTCGGAATAACAAGCATGGCTTGGCCCTCAAACGGCTTAGGGTGCGTGAGCGGAATACCAAGCCGTTTCCAGCCGGCTAGGGTGAGCTGGTTGGTGGAGCTTTGGGAGACGAAGGCGAGGATGGTGTAGGTATCGGGCAGCGGTTTAGGGCGGTTGTAGGCATCAATGAGGCGCAGATGGTGCAGGTTGGAACTCTTGATTGGCAGACCAAGCAGTGCCATGCCATAGGCACCGATGTCGCGCAGATTGAGCAGCGGCTTGCTCATGTAGCGTTCGACCATGGCCCGATGGAAGGGATGGGGGCGCAGACGCCCGATGCAGACATCGAGGAGCTGGTCATTCAGGCGGATGGTATGAACATGGCGCGGGCAGCCGAGCTGTGGTGCTGTGCGATCCCAAGGGATGAGCAGACCATTGACGCGGCCCCACGTAGGCAGATAGCTAAACTTCTCACCAACCTCAGCGTGGCGCTGGAGCCAACCGGCAGCAACGAGGCGATCAATGGCGCGGCGTCCGGCCCCATAGCTCAGATTAGGGTCGAAGGCTTCAAGGTCGCCAATCGAGAGCTGGATGGGCTGACCTGTCACGAGGAAGAGGCGGCCAATCAGGCTATAGACGCCAATGGCAGCGGGCGAATCGCGCAGATCCTCGATCAGGCGGCGCGGCAGCATGACATAGGTGGAGGGTTGCGGCACCGTGGTGCTTGTGGGCCGCTCGTGGTTTGGGGTGGTGCTTTGTGGGGTTGGGTAAGCCGACATGGCAAACTCCTAAAAACCAGACAACAGGAAACCAACACATCAGCCCAGAGGCCGACGCGAAACTTGAACCGTTGTATATTTATGCCTAGCGGTGCGCCATCACGAGGTTTTAATCTCGGAGCTTACAATATATTTGCTCTACGTATTCTTTCTACACCGCCATTATGCTTAGATGATTGAGGATTATTGCACTTTCTCGCTGCATATTCCTCGCTCGTTGTGTTCAATCTGATCCTAGCAAAGTATGCCGACATTTTCAATAGCGTATGCCGACAAAAGTGGGCCAGTATGCCGCCAATTTCGCCTTCCTTAGCCGACACGTACCGACGCATGCGATATAATGTGGCGGCAATTGCAAACGTTGGTGAATATTGAATTCATAATGGCAATATTTGCCATGTTTCATGAAGCACTGCGGTGGCTGAGCTTGTCGAAGCCACCACAGTGCTTCTCGAAGCCACCGCGGCGCTGACTGACCCCCTTTTTTTTCGTGTTGCTGGCGTATCCAGCAACACGAAAAAAAAGAATGGCGACAATGGCGACACTTTTTGTCGCCATTGTCGCCATTGAGGGGCGTTTTTTGCCGTTCTATTGAGGAGTCTGGGCGGGGCAGCAGCTTCCCATACGCATGAGTTAAGCCCCCGGCGGGGCTTTGGGGGAGGCTTCGCTTCCCCTAAAAAATCTTGTTAGCGCAAAAAAGCCCTGGGCCGCGCCGTTTGGCTTCGACAGGCTCAGCCAGCGGCGCGGCCCAAAGCCTAACAGAAAACGGGGTTTGGGGCGTAGCCCCAACAGCGGGTTGTAGGGCGGCAATCTGCAATCTACAATCTGCAATCTACAATCGTAAATGGTATTACTGATTGAAGGATGAAGTACTGCTGATCTCTTCGGCGAGATGGTACTGGAGTGAACGGGCGTGGCCGCTGGTGGTGAGGAAGCCTAGCTCAACCATTTCGCGCAGATCGCGTTGGGTTGTGCGTTCAGCGCGGGCCGGGAAGAGGCGATGGATCTCGCGTGCCGGTGCGTTGATGCGGGTGCGCATGAAGGCCAGGATGCGCCGTTGTGAGACCGAGAGGTTGGCGAAGATTCCGATGCCTGCGGTGATGTCAATCGCTTTGCCATAGACGGTAACGTGGAAGGCGCTGCCGGTATCTTCAAACTGTGGCGTGGCCATTTCGGAGCGCTTCAGATCGGCGACGACGGTTTTGAGGCCCTGGCCAATTGCTTCGACATAACCACCCTCAAAGAGAATGGCGAGCACCCGTGGATTGCGGGCGTTCTGGGTCGAGAGCAACTTTTCGACCGTCACGTTATCGGGCAAGCCCCCGGGGCTGATCCACTCAATGCGGTTCCGAAAGAGAAAGACGCGAGATGCCGCATGAAAATTGGTATAGTCGCGGTGGGCCAGCATGTTGACAATTAGTTCGCGGATGACCGCTTGGGGATACTCATGCATCTCAATGCGCTGGAGGCTGCCAGGGGCCAGCGTCATCCCGTGGTGCGTGTTGGTCCACAGATAGGCTTCGACCCGTAAGAGTTGATCGGAGATAGTGCCGCCAATATCTTTCTCAAGGTGCATGACCTCATACGAGAGCGTATCAATACCACGGTAGTGGCCCAAGTCAACCACAGCTTTGGGCAGCACCGCTTGGGGTGAACGGCCAAAGCAGAGGATGCCGGCCAGCGTGGGCAGCAGATCAGGGCCATCGTAGGCCACACAGCCATGCTCTTGCAGATACTGATCGGGATTATCCGTCCCACGGTAGCGCCCGCGCCGCAACGCCTCACGAATGTGGGTCACCACCTTGTCCATATCAATCATGGTGGTACTCGCCCCCCGCAAAGGGAGGCTGTCCACACTCTGGAGCCGATTCAAGTCGAGATAGGTGAGTTGGGTCATGAGTCAGGGGGGCTACTGGGTGCATACGCTGCGCCTAGACCCGCGTAATACCATTGGAGATTGGAGATTGGAGATTGGAGATTTTGGTATAACCGGAGCTGTTTTGCTGCACGTATCATAGTTCATCTAGGCAGAGGCTGCAAGGTATGCTCCAACTGTCTGATGTCATGCTTGAAAACCATTGTTAGGGAAGGTTTCAGAAACGGCCTTTCAGCTTTACCGTTGGAGTGCCGACGTTAGTCGGCATCCAGTTCCCTAAAGTATCCTGAAACCTTACCCTAACAAACCATTTCGTCAGCATGTTTGGCTACGGTGCGGGCTGCCCATGCGCGGCGAGCCAGCAGAGGATGCCAAGCCGTTCACGGCTGCCGAGAATGAGCGCCCGTAGCGTGATCGCTTCGCTCTTGCTGAGTGGGCGGCTGTGCGCGAGACCGTTGCGTGTCTCGCGCACGGTTGTGAGACGGTGAAGCTGTCTGATGAGGTTGCGTTGCTCTTCTGGTGCGATAAGGCTGAGGAGGAGTTGCATGTTGCTGCGGGCATTCTGGTTGGTTTTGCGGTGGCGTAGGGCGTGTACCGGGGTGCCGATGGTCCAACCGGCCCCGCCAACCTTGAAGGCTTTGGGCGCATGGAGGAAGAAGCGCCGCTTGAGTTCCCATTCCAGCGCACGGCAGTATTGGATCGCGGGCGCGGCCCAGTCCTGTAGCCCAGTGCTCTGCAGATATTCTTGCCAGACATATTCGCCACTCTTGAGCATCTCGCGGGTGGCCGGACTCAGTGCCCGTGGGTCGTGCTGCCAGTAGCGGCCAAAGACCCAGGTTTCGAGTTGTTCTTCAATGCTCTGGGTGTTGCCGCGTAGGGTCACATATTGCTCAATGGTACGCCCGATGCTGGTGAAGATGTGGCTATGCAACGCTTCGACCTGGGTCTCTTGCTCTTCGTCGTTGCTTTGGCCTGCGTGTTGCTGCAAACGCGCTTCATGCTGGCGACGCAGATCAGCCGTCTGCTGCTGCAACTCATGCTGGTTGGTGACACGCAGCACGTAGGGCGGGATGATCGCTTGGCCAATGACATGGCAGCGTTGGTGGTTCTGTAGGCAGTCGCTTGGCTTCACAAGGTCGTAGACGTGGGGGCCAATGTGGGGCTTGGGGCAGAGGATCTGCCCGTCTGTTGCTGTGCGCTGGCCGTTTGCATTGATCGAGTCGGGGTCGAGGCAGATACCTTGGCAGGTGATGCTTGTGGGGCGGGCGGCGAGGTGGGCGCTGACGTGATTGAGGATGGCGCGGAGGCGGGCCTGTAGTTCATCTAGCGTCATGCGTGGGTCAATGCGGTAGATCCGCAGCTCCAGCGGGAGCGCATGGCCGTCATGATGGCTTGTGGCTTGGCGGGCGATCAGGCGCGACTCGTGCGGGCCAGGTAGTTCTGGTTCGGGGAGCAAGGGGAAGAAGAGCAGGCATTGGCTCGCGTTGAGCAGCGTCATGTCGCCCAGCAGCTTTTTGACTGGGCCATGGGTATGGGTAAAAGTGTGTTCCAGATCGCTGCCCGCGAGGTAGTATTTGGCATCGAGCAGCACCGGCGGCTCGCGCCAGATGAGGTTCCCAGCAGGATCTTGGAGTGCCGGTAGGGCGTGTTGGCGCGTAATGGCATAGTCGGGGCGCACCCCCGGCCCGTTCTGCCATTCCCTCAGTTCGTCCGTGACACGCTCATCCTGGCGGTTGTAGCTGATCTGGAGCAACGCATCCTGCCATGTGAAGGGTGTAGCGAGGCGGTCGCGCCCAACCTGCACCGCGCCCTCCGGTAGTGCCTTCGTGTCGGCGAGCAGATGGAGCAACTCCAGCATGATCCAGAGTTCATAGAGCCACGCATCGGCCTTTTCGTCGTGACGCATAGGCGCCAGTGTTGGGCCACGACGGGCGGTGCCGCGTCCCACTTTGAAGCGGCTGAAGCGCTCCCACCAGGCGCAGAGATCGCGGTAGGGGTTTGGCCCCGGACGGAGCCGCGCCGCCACCTGCTGCGCCAAGGCGTCAACATCGCTGTGCTGGGCCTCTTCCAGCAGCGCACGAGCATAGGCAGCGGCCAACTCGCGCTCGACCTGCTCGGCGTGGGCGCTGAGGAGTTGCTCCTCTTCGGTTGTGAAGGGCGCATCTGCAAGCAGTGTGCTACGCAGTTTTTTCATCTGATTCTGGTAGTCGAGCAGGAGCGCAACGGTGAAGAGATTCTCAGGGGTGATGGCGCTCCGTTGGCGCAGGCGCGTGACAAAGGTGAGCGGAGGCAGCTCGGGATGTTCCTGCCAGCCACGCTGCATGGTACGCGGCCAATCAATCTCGCCCCGCGTCGGCGCAGCCTCAACCAGCCGCGCTTGGTCGGCTTGGAGGCTCAGTTGGCGACGAATGCGCGGCATAATGTCGCCCAACAATTCGTCGCTGAGCATGCGTACCTGGAGGAAGCGATCATAGTCGGCAAAACTCCGAGCGATCTCGCTGCCGGTGTAGAAGGTACGAAACTGACCACGAAAGAGGCGCTGATCGTGCAGCAATAGGAGGCGCATCACGCGCCGTTGCAAGCGTTGTGCCAATGTTGTGCGTTGATCATTGTCCATAAAACTCTTTGTTAGCGCGAAGAAGTTCTGGGCCGCGCCGCTTGGCTTCGACAGGCTCAGCCAGCGGCGCGGTGGTTGCTAGCC
>NZ_NQWI01000098.1 GCF_002532535.1 Candidatus Viridilinea mediisalina | reverse complement strand
GGCTATCGGCTATCAACTATCGGCTATCGGCTATCAACTATCGGCTATCGGCTATCAACTATCGGCTATCGGCTATCGGCTATCGGCTATCGGCTATCGGCTATCGGCTATCGAACTTTCGGCTATCAACACTGCCGGGCAAGCCGCAATCCCACGACCTGAACGCAGCGGCCGGGCGTGCCATGAAGACGGGGGGCGGCCGCACGCAGGTGGAGCGAGCGAACGTCCCACGAACCCCCGCGTAGTGTAAAGCGTTTTTTCGCTGGCTTGCGGCTATCCTCGCGGCCATCATCAGGATCGTAGGGGTAAGAACGATACTCGCTGCGTGTCCACTCCCAGACGTTGCCCGCCAGATCGAGAATGCCCTCTGGGGTGGCCCCGAGCGGAAAGCAGCCTACTGCGCTAGTTCCATTGTGAGTGCGATTAAAATTGGCCCGCTCGCCATCGGGCGTTTCTTCTCCCCACGGGTAGGTGCGGCGCTGCACGCCCCGCGCCGCGTACTCCCACTCGGCTTCGCTGGGCAAGCGGTAGACGTAGCCATCACGCAGGTGTTGGGTGAGCCACGCGCAGAAGGCGGTCGCCTCGTACCAACTGATACCCACCAGCGGATGGTTGGGGCGCGCCTTGCCGAAGCGCGGGTCAGTCCACCATTCCGGCTGCTGCTTGTGCGTTCGTCGCTGCCACGGCTCAAGCCCCTCTGTCGCCTGATCATCACGGCGTAGCCAAGCTCGCCCCGCCGCATCCCACCAGGGCTGGGTCGGATCGTAACCGCCCGCTTCGATGAAGCGTTGGTACTGCGCGTTGGTAACCGGGTAGCGGGCCAGGGCAAAGGGGCGGATCTGCAACGTGGTGATGTTTAGCATATCCACATACCATGCTTCTGCTTGCTTCGAGAAACGCCCCTTTTCCTCCTGTCCAACAATCGCCTCATACTCCGCTTGGGTGATGCCGATCTGGAATGCCTCTCCCGCAAACTCAACCATCGGCGGTGGCAGGGTGCAGACGCCGGGGCGCGGGTCGTGCAAGCCAGCGAGGAGTTCGCCCGCACGGACGCGCTCGGCGGCGGGCAGGAGATTGCCCGTCACGACATCGGCGAGGGCTGCGGCCAATTCACGCTGCGCCTTGGCAAAACCAGTACCCGGCAGGCGTGACCAACGGACATCGGCGCCCAGTTCGGCAGCGAGGAGCGCGTCACGCTGGCCCGTGACATGCTGCGTGTCGCTCGTCAATTCGTCGAGCAGTTCGCGCAGCAGGCTCGGTAGCCCTTCACTGACGGCGTGTCCGATGCCGAGAAAGATGGGGACGCGCCAGCGCTCCTCGTTGCGCCGCTGGAGGATGGCCTGTACCGGCTGCTCAGCGCCAACCAGCGCCAGCCCCGCCAGGTACTCCTGAAAGGTCATGTGGGCAAACTGGTAGTCATTGCCCGCATTCGCCGCGTGCAGCAGCCCGGCGCGGTAGTCGGTATACTCCAAGAAGCGTCGTGCGCCAACGAATGGGTTGGGGTGGCCCTTCGTATGCAGAAATTCCTGCACCATAACCTGAAGCGTGTCGGCGCTCAGCAGGCCGGGGTTTTGTGGGCTACGCGCCTCGTGTGCGCGAAACGCGGCTTCGGAGAGCAGCGGGCGCAGCGCCTTCACCTCGACCCCCGGCAAGCCAATGTAGTCCATCAGCGCTTGGTACTCCGTCTCCGCTTTGCCGCGTAACTCCCAGCGGGCGAGTAGAATCTCCACACACTCGCGGTAGAGCGAGGCCCGATCCTCGGGTAAGTTGCGCTGGCGCAGGTGAACCAGCGCCATAATCGTCAGCAGCAGCGAACGCCCCCCGAGGTCGCGCAGATCGCGGCGGGCGCTTAGGGCGGCGCGCAACTCAGCAATGCGCTCGGTACACTGCGCCGCAATCACCACATCGCCCGCTGCCACCGCCGTGTACCAAGCGCCAACAAAGTGCTGCATCTGCGCCAGCGTCAGATCAGCGAGGGTCGCGGTGGGCCAGCCGGGGAGTTGCCACTGCTGGTTCGCCGGGTTGATGGCCGTGTCATAGGCCCGCGTGCGGCACGAGACCACAATGCGGCAGGGGGGGTTGTGTTCAGCAAAGGTGCGCACCGCCTGCACCACCTGAGCGCGCGATGCTTCGCCGGCCACTTCGTCGAGGCCGTCGAGCAGCAGGATGACATGACCCGCCTCGATCTCCTCCATGATCGCCTCAGCCAGACCAGCGTGGGCGCCGCGTGGTTGAAGGTGATCGACCAGATAGTTCCAGAGGTCGCCATCACTCCCTTGGCGCTCAGGATGTTGGGCCAACTGACGGGCGAGGGGCAGCAGGGGCACCAAGATGGGCAGGAGCCGCCCCACAGCGGCCCATCCATCAAGCTGCGTAGCCGGATCAACCTCCTCCACCAGACCAGCGTGGGCCAAACGGTGAGCGAGGTAACGCAACACCGTAGACTTCCCACTCCCTGGTTCACCAAGCAGCACCACACAACGCTGCCCGGCAAGCGCCTCCGTCACCAACTGCGGGCCAGCGAAGGTGAGCGCCCGCACCGCCGCATCCTCAACGAGACGCCGGAGGTCAGCAGCGGAGAAATTGGCGAGCAGCCCGCCCCGCAGATCTGGGCGCTCCCCCAGCGTAAAGGGCGGTTCCGCCTCCAGCGCAAGCGCGGAGCGTTCACTGGCGGGATCATCAACCCGCTCAACATAGACCACAGCACGACTCAGCGCCGGCAAGAGCGCAGGCCCGACATGGCGCTCCAGATAGGCCGCAGCATCAAAGGCGCGTAGGGCATCGTCCTCAACCCGTTCACGCAGACTCAGCGCCGTTGTGGCAAGCTGAATATAGACGTGGCTAAGCTGCACGTGCAAACCATCATCGGCATCGCGCTCACCGACCACACCCTGAAGAGGCAGCGCAGCGCAGCGCGTAAGCAAGCGCGCCAAATAGGCGGCCAGCACCTCAGCCCGACTCCGCTCACGGTAGCCATTGATAAAGATGTGACCATGAACACTCCCCGCCACCGCCACCCCAACGGAGGCATGGCCACCAACCTGCTGATCGTGTGAGCGCGTCGGCTGCTCTGGTAGCCCAGTACGCAGGCGGGTGAGTTCTTCTTCCAGAGGACGACGAGCAACATCTGGCAGATTGGGCAATGCAAGCATCGCCTTCAACTCAGCAATCTTGCGGGCAAGATCATCATCAGGCGGTGCGCTCTATCCTGCTTGTCACTCGTCACTCGTCACTTGTCACTGATATGACGCCGTTCCTCTCGGCGTGATGCTGCGCTCGCCCGTTTGGGCCTTCGTCCCCCATCTCTGCGCTCCTGAGAAACAAAAGCGGTGCGGCGGCGCGGTGGCTTGGTGGCTGAGCTTGCCGAAGCCAGCTTGTCGAAGCCCCGCGCCGCCGCACCGCACTCCGGGGCTGGCTTCGACCCCGCGCTCTCGTTATGCCCTACGCCGATCTGCGCGTCTACCAAGAGCGTCTTGATCAGGTGGTGGGGCCGGACAACTGGAGTGTCGCTTACCAAGTCACCAATGCGGGCGTGTTGTGCGCCCTGACCATCTTGGGGGTGACAAAGACCGACGTGGGAGACTGGCCGCTCGCCGAGGGCAACCGCCCCGATGAGAACCACTTAACCACCGCCGTCGCCCAAGCCTTCAAGCGGGCCTGCGCCACCTTCGGCGTCGGGCGCTTCCTCTACAATCTGCCCAAGATGTGGGCCGATTATGACGATCAGAAACGGGCTATTGTAGAACCACAGCGCGTGATCTACGCCATGTACTGCAACGCGGGCCTCAAGGCGTTTGCCTCGCAAGACATGCCACAGCAGGATGCGCCCCCGTCGGCGCAGAGCCGCACGAAGCGCCCGCAGCAGCAGCAGGATGCGCCCCCGCCGGCCCAGAGCCGCACGAAGCAGCGTCCGCAGGGAGAAGCGTTCCCTTGCAGCCGCGAGTCGTCCGACGCCCCACCACCACCGGCCCAGAGCCGCACGAAGCGCCCGCAGCCGCAGCAGGATGCGTCCCCGTCGGCGCAGAGCCGGACAGAGGATTATCACCCGCAGGCCGACGCACCGCTGGCAACCGACGCCCAACTCGGCATGATCGCCCGTCTGCTCTACAGCATCGGCTCGTTTGCCGATCAGCACGAGAACGCGGAACTCATGGACATGGTTGATGAGGTAGGGGTGTTGGTGAATGTGCCAAACCTCTCGACTCTGGGCAACAAAGAGAAGCTCCGCACCGCCAGTATCAGCCGCAAGGCGGCCTCGGTGATCATCGACAAGCTCAAGCCCCACGCGCCCTAGCGCCGCATTGCCACAAAAGAGCGGAAAAAGCGCAACAACGCAAACGTCGTGCGGTTGTTTGGTGACATGAATTTTTCTACCGCAGTGTACGCAGAGGTGCGCAGAGGATGTATCTTGTACGCCAGCAACGAAAAAAACGCCCTCTGCGGTGAAATAAAAGAACGACTCGAAGGCGATCTTCAGGCCCACACATGCGATTCCTGGCAGCGTGAGCGCGTAGAAACTTATGCGCGAGAATTATTCGAGCGCCTCACCCGCGTGCCGTAAGCTGGCGCTCGCTCTTATTCCCTACGCAACCCCACGCAGCCCTGCTGCGCGGGGTTGTTGCATGCAGAAAGGCAACACGGTGAAAAAGATCTGGCAAGAAACCGTCCGCGTGATGGGGTATACCCATAAGCACGTTGTTGAAGACTACGACGGCGAACCAGTCGTCGAGCGCCAAGAGCGGGAGATCTGCCTCAAGGCGACCGCGTGGTTCTGCCGCGAGAGCGGCACCTACCGGCTTGATTCGATGACCATCATCCTAATCAAGGATGATCCAAGCTGGATTGTTGGGGTGTGGGATGGCGAAAAGGTTCGTCATCATATTAAAAAGGGCCGGTAACCCTGCGCGATCTCGATGTGGCCTTGGCCTGTGGCCAGCGCCATTTCTTGGTCAGCGTCGGCACCGCCGCCGCCACCCACCTGCGCCGTCTCACCGGCGTGCGCAAAGCCGGTCGGCCATATACTCATGGCGATTGCAAAGTCCTCCTGATAGTCCGCAGATTACGCAGATTACGCAGATTATTGCTTCCTCCATCTGCGTAATCTGCGGATGCTATCTGAGCCTATTGGGACTTTGCAACCGTCATGGTCATATACTGGCGTAGAGCACAGGAGCAAACGGCCCCGCCGCTTATCAGGCAACGCAGTCTCTTATCGCCGTCTGAGCTTTGCTGCGTTGTTCACGGTGCGCCGACGCCGACTCGCTCTCGTGTGGCATAAGGCGCACACTTAGTTGCGCCGCTGGCTGCCTTATGGCGCGGGACAAGCGGGTAGATCGAGTCCAGGTTAGGGCCGCACCAGCGGCGTCCGCTGCGAGCCGATGTTGGGCGACTAGCTACAAATGGTTTTACTCAACTGTTTCCACAATCCAATCTTCGCGAGATAGTCCTGCCAATTCTACAGCTTGCTCACAAAATCGATATATTTTTTTTGCACTTAGGTATGTATTAATATAGTAATCATTATTTAGTTGTATCTTATGCTTGAAACCATTTGGGTTCTTACTGATAAATGTAGAATATGCAGAAGCTATCGTCTCGAAATTGTCAGGTTCCAAATCAATGAGGGCATTAAGAGTTTTGGATAATACATCACGCCAAGATTCTACTGCCATGCGTTGGCCTAGTATTATGAGTGTTTGAGGGGTTTTTCCAGTTACTTCATCAGCACTTGTTGCAACTAAAGCAGGCTTCTCATCACCAAAGTATGGCCAACACTGCAACGCCAAATTAGCAAGAAATTGTGAGCGCATTTCTATTGCCTCACGATCCCACTTTTGTAATCCCTGAAAATACTTATTAAGCTCGATATGGCTTTGTGTAAGATGCAACTGCTTCTTAACAAACGATTCATTGGATAACTCGGAATTATATCCTGTTAAAGTAAGATTTCCTAAAGTGTGTAGATAAAGTTCATAATCAGCCTGCCAGTCATCTCCTAGATGCTGCTTCCACCACTCAGTAGGTGTTTGAGGCAAGACATGCTCAATAGTAAGAGCCTCAAATGAGACTTTCTCTTTATGCTCAAACTGCTCCTCAAGAGTTTCCAATATCAATCGAGTTTTAAGAACACGTTCTCCGGTTCCATAAAGTTTAGCCTCTATCAAACGTGTCTTAAACAAGTTATCCTTAGGATATTCTCTACGCTGTAATTCGAGCCTAACTCCATTAACAAAATCAGAGGGATTGTTTTCTTTAGCCCATCCATAAAGAAAAGGAAACATTTTATTATAATGGCTCGTAGGGACGTTACAGACAAACCGTCGGACAACAAAATTTTCCAACATTTGCAGTAGGCGCAGAAAATCCTCGGCCAATAAATTACCACGGGTATAATCATGGTAACAATTTAAAAGGAACGGATAGGCTGTTGTGACTTCTAAGCGATTAATTCGAGCAATCATTCGACGAATTCGCGTATCCTTTTCCTTTTCGGGATTTAAAAGTTTTTGATAGTATTCTGCAAATTGAGCCACTTCTGCTAGTGATTTTAGTGCATCTTTATCTTCAACCCGATCTTTTAACGTAAAATAGACATCACCCTGTTTAACTAAAGACCCGTTTCGCATCATATAATGCCTAATGCATTCAGTGAGGTTTTCCCCTAATCCATCTTGCATCGGAAACCAATACTGTCTGTATATATTTTCCTGATCATCAATATGAATTCGCATAAAAAAATAATTACGAATAAGATCTGCCTGTGTTAATTGCCTTCCTTTTGCGTTAAGACTCTCGAAAACTAGGTGAGGATTATCGTCAACATCAAGAACAATGCTGACAACAGAGAATCGACTTGTCAAGACTTTGTTTAATACAATAATATCCATTTGATTTATTTTCTTCTCGAAATATTTGTAGCATTTTCGCACTTGATCGTCTTGCTCTAAAGGCTGCTTCATTATTAAAGCCCGAAAAGAATCACGATCAGCTTGAGTTGGAAGAAGCTTATAGTAATCATTTTCCTTCTTAAAGGGATTAACGAGCATCGTTTGCTGAATTTCATCAGCGAGTTCACTATTTCCTTGTTCGCTAGCTTTATCGCGAAGCAAGGCTAGGAGTATAAAAATAGTCGTCAACCTTTGCTGACCATCAATTAATAAATATTTACTTACGCCTTCTGGCACAGAAACAGTGGGCATTGTAACAATAGATCCTATGAAATGATTTCTCAACTGTTCATTTTCACAAAGTTCTTTTACGTCATCCCATAGCATTTCCCACTCACGCTTATCCCAACTGTATGAGCGCTGAAATAGAGGGACAACATACTGTTTAGTACCCTCGATAATAGGTTGGAATTTTGTTTCAGAAGCCTTCATCAGATTCTCCGATGGTGACTAAACCACTCCAACAAGGAGTGTACACGAAAATCCTTATGAAGTAGACGGCGCTTTTACCACCTACACTCCGATTATACATGCTACGCGGTGATCATGCAACTTATGACCCGCCATTCCTGTGCGCCACAGCGGTGTTGCCATCTCTTCTATCCCGATGATTCGTGCTACACGACGATTCGGCCATGTATGGAATAATACCATTTACGCAGTAGCGCAAAACTCGCGCTGTTGCTCACGGAGCGCCTGTCATGCTGAGCGCAGCGAAGCATCTCTTTGCGTGACGAAGAGAGACCCTTCGCTGCGCTCCTGAGAAACAAACGGCGCGGTGGCGCGGTGGCTTCGACAAGCTCAGCCACCGCGCCGCCGGCGCGGGGCTTCGACAAGCTCAGCCACCGCGCCGCCACGACCCTACGTTGGCTGAGCCTGTCGAAGCCAACGTAGGGGCGCGGCCCCCGCGTTTCTCACGGGGCCACTGGCCCACGGGCCATTTGGTACTCAGGGTGACAATGCGATATGCTCGATAGTAAATGGTATAAGCACACCCATGCGCCACCGACGCAGACGGCGGATCGCTCACCGCACCCCGCCGTCGTGCGTGCGGCGGCGGGTACTCTTCAACTACGGACTCGGATGGGATTCAACGGCCATGCTCTTGCGGTGGCTGTTGCATCCCGAAACCCGCGACTTCCACCTCAACCAGATGATCGTGATCATCGCCCAGGTTGGCGAAGAATTCGCGGGGACAAAGCGGCTCGTCGAACAGATCATCTTCCCGCTGCTCACGCAGCACCGCATCAGAACCGTGCAGGTGGCGCGAGCCGGGCCGTCCGACAAGGACGGCATTGTCGTGTTGAGCGACACCCGCGCCCCTTCGGTATGCCATACCGAGGGGGCGTGGCGACTAGGCGATCACCTGATGCGCGACGGCACCGCGCCACAATACGCCAACGGGCGTCACTTCTGCGCCCAACGCTTCAAAGGCTGGCCCATCGCCAAGTGGGTCAAACAAGAGCTACGCGGTCGGCGCTACCGCAGCATCCTCGGCTACCACGCCGAGGAACCCAAGCGGGCTGCGAAGGCCGCTGACTATGCCGACATCCAACGCACCCACGAGTTCCCGCTTATCGCGTGGGGCTGGGGCCGCGCCGAAGTGCTGGCCTACGTGCGCGACGTGACCGGCGAAGAATGGGAGAAAAGCTGTTGCGGCTTCTGCCCGTTCACGGGCGGGCGCGTCGAATTGGTTGAGCGTCACCTGCGCGAGCCGGAGCAGGGTGCGCGGGCGCTGCTGATGGAGTTGCTGAGTCGCTCAATGAATCCGCGCTTCGGCCTCTACCCCAGCGGCAAGCCGCTCCGGGCCACGCTCGAAGCCGCCGGTTGCGTCGCAGCCATCACGCAATTCCAACGAATGATCCTCACCCACGAGTGGGCGGTCTACCGCGTGCGCCGCATCTACCGCGAGAAAGCGCCGCTCGTAGACCGCAGCGTCGCGATTATCGCCACGGGCGACCGCCAAGCGATGCTCGACCACCTCCGCATCCTGGGCCAAACCGAGGTTGTCGGCGGCATCGAACGTGTTTATTTCCACCGCCGCCCCGAAGGGCTCCTGCCATCGGTCGAGGCGTTCTACGTCGCCGCACCACACATCATTGCCAAGAAAGAGAAGAAGAGCTTCGCCACGCGCTGGCACCATCATACCGATGAGACACGCCACGGCGTCAGCCAGATCGCGCTCTTTTGAACACTTTCAGATGCGCTCTCTGGCATCTCCAGGATGAGGGTTTCGCCCTCCTCTCCTAGATATTTCTTCGCCGACTGACGATACACAGCCCCCTGTTGGCTCTCACAAGCCGACGGGGGGCTGTTTGCATGTTTGCATTTGAACAACGCATCATGCGTTCTATGAGCCACGCTGATGGTATACTTTTGTTGCCATGCACAAAGCCCACCGTTCGCTTGGAGGCATCGGTGGGCTTCGTCTCTTGCGCAAGATGACATCGCTTGTCGCCACTATTGTAGCATCGCTGGACGCCCAGTGCCAAGTCTTCCATTCCTTTTGCATAGGTCGCACCACTATGGTGAACCAATCCCCCTCGATCCCGCACCTAACCGAACAACAGCAGCAGATCGTGGCTCATACCCACGGCCCAGCCCTCGTCTATGCCGTCGCCGGAGCGGGCAAGACGACGGCGATGGTGCATCGCGTGGCCCGTTTGGTGCGCGATCATGTCTTTGCGCCGGAGCGCATCCTCCTCAGTTCATTCAACAAGGCTGCGGTTGATGATCTGGGCCGCGCCCTCATCCCCTGGCCCGCGTGCCGTGCCGTGGCCCGCTGTACCCTCCACGGCCTCGGCTATCGCATCGTGCGCTTTGCCGCCGAGCAAGGGGTCCTGCCCCCTCTGGCAGAAGGGGCGCTCAAGGCCAATGGCGAAGAGCGCCACCTCGTCTGGGCGGCCCGCGACCTCGCCCGTCAACGGAAGACCATTCCCTCCGCTGAGCTTGATACCCTTGATGAGCAAGACCTCCTTGATTTCATTGGTGCTTGCAAGGGCAACCTCAGCTACCCCAACCTCGCTGCGGTACCGCTTCCGCCAGCGGCGCGCACCGTGGCCAGCCAAGCCCACGCGCCACCCCATCTCCCCTGGTATCTCGATCTCTATGCCCTGCACGAAGAGGTGCGTCACGCGCGGGGTTGGCTCACCTTTGATGATATGCTGCTGCTCAGTTGGGAAGCCCTGGTGTGCCACCCCGATCTGCTCGCTCGCTGGCAGCGTCGCTACGATGCGGTTCTTGTGGATGAGTTCCAGGACGTGAACCTGGCTCAGTCCGAACTGCTCGATCTGCTCACGCGCCCGCATCGCAACTACATGGCAATTGGCGATGATGACCAGACCATCTACGGGTTTCGCGGTGCCTCGATGGACTTCTTTCGCCAGTTCGGCGATCGCTATGGCGCTACGATCTACACCATGACCGACAACTTCCGCTGCCGAGCGTCACATGTGGTGCTGGCGAACCGCGTGATTGCTCAGAACCGCGACCGCTACCCCAAGACGTTGGTGGCGACACGTGGCTTTGGTGGCGTCACGGCGCTGCGCCGCGCCCCGGACACGCTCAGCATGGCGCGTCACGTAGTGGCCGACTGTATTGCCGCCCAAGCGACGGGCATGCTGGGCCGCGACATGACCATCCTGGTGCGTTTGGGAGCGCAGACGCCGCCTTTGGAGCAGGCGCTGATTGAAGCCGGGCTGGCTTATCGCATCGTCGGCGATATGCCCTTCTTTCGACGGCGTGAAGTGGGCGACCTCATGGCCTATGTGACGCTGGCGGAAGCGGATGCCTTGTTGCGGCTTGGCCAGCAGCTTGATGCCAGCCAACGCGCATGGTTCACCGCGACGTGGCAACGGGTCTACAACCGACCCACGCGCTACATGAATCGCCACCTCTTCCAAGAGACACTACAGGCGGTGTGTGGTCACGGGCGACCGCTGAGCGATGGGTTGCTTGAACTAAGCGAGCGGGTGAATGAGCGCATGGCGACCACGCTGAGCCGCCTCGCCACCCTGCTCATCTGGCTCAGCGAGGCCCGCAACCAACTCCCCGCTGAAACGCTGCTCAGCGAACTCGATATCCGCCTCGACTACCAAGCCTTTCTGCGGCGCAGCAGCGGCCACGAGATCACCGGCGCGAGTGCAGCGGCCAATGTTACCGCCTTCATCCAATACGCCCGTGGCAAAGGCGACATCACCGACCTTCAAGCCCACTTGGCAGAACTCGAAGCCGAACACCAACGCCTCGATGAACACGCAGCGGACGCCATTGACATCCGCACCATCCACAAAGCGAAGGGGCTTGAATGGCCCGTCGTGTTGGTGCCAAACTGTACGGCGGGGATCATCCCATTGGGCGGCGATGCCGATCTCGACGAAGAGCGGCGCTTGCTCTACGTGGCCATCACGCGGGCCAAAGAGCAACTCTACCTCTACGCCCCCGTCAACAACGGCGGTCAAGGCCAGATCTCACCCTTCCTCGCTGCGGCCCAGGTCGAGCGGACGTTGACGCAGGTCGCGGAGGTGGGGCGACTCCTCGCATCCGACCCCCGAACCTGGAGTGCAGCCGAAGCGTTGCGGCTCCTCCGCTTCCCCCGCGAAACCGGCCAGGCACGCAGCATCAGCCACTGGTGGGACGCACCCGCCGCGACCCGCAGCCAAGTAGTCGAACGGCTACGGGTTCTCGTCGCCAGCGTGGCCACCCACGGCGCGACGCAGCGCCTCGGGGTCCGCGATGACGACCTCGCGCCGTGGGTGGCCGCAGCGCCCCAGCGCAACCATGATGCCACACTCGCCGCGCCCTTCCCTGACCTTGCGGCCCTACTCACCCCCACCCCAACGCCGCCGCCAAGCAGCAAGCAGCCGCGCACCACGGTCACCCATGCGGCCCCCTACCACGTCGGCGACGTCGTGCGCCACCCCAAGTTTGGCCACGGCGTCGTCATCGCCGTCGAACCACAAGCCATCCGGGAACGCACCGAGTGGTACATCAAAGTAGACTTCCGGCAGCGGGGTGTCGTCAAACTCAATGCCGACATCGCCCCCCTAGAGCGGTGAGGGTGGAACGGCGAGGATGCGGACAAGATCGTTGAATCCAGATTATGTTGTCACGCAACATTGTCATCCAAATACACACCTGTGTCCAATCGTCCAAGTTCGATGCGTCGCTGTTTAAGCAAATCTAATAATGCTTCTTCATCTTTGCCCTCGATTTTAGCAATAGCAATTAGGGTTTCAATCATGTCAACAATTCGTATATCCAGATCTTCTGTGCTATTTTCTTCAATCAATCTTGAGTGTTCATCGATCAGTTTTTCAAAAAGTTTATCTGTTAATTTTTTTCCGGTCAAGATTTGCACTGAACTACTGTTTATATTATAGATTACTGATTGATCTCGAACAACTTTACTCCGTGGATGGCGAAAGTCTGTATCATCTTGATCTCGTTTCGCACGATTACAACGGTAGCAAAGGGCTTGTAGGTTTCGTTCATCATCAACATGCATGATAATGCTCTCTTTTGCAATATAACCATGTTTGTCAGCTTGATTTTTCGGTACAATATGATCAATATCAATAGGTGCTATTTTTGATGATATTCCACACAATTCGCACTTGCCACGTGCAGCCTTAAGAACACGATATCGAGTCGAAGCCTCCAAGCGTGGAAGATTCTGACGAGCACGTTTTCTTTCAATCCAATCTTGGATCTTTTGTTCGCAGAGGTCTTTTGCTTCTTCAATCAGTTCCGCGTCTGATAGTGTAAAATTGAGCGTGAATGTACTATTTTTGCGTTCATAGATTACAATATTGTGTTTAGTTAAGGTGATTTTTGGCCAACGCATTAAGATTTTTTCATAGTATTGCTGAATTTGTTCGTCATATCCACTCAAAGTCCTTGATAATTCTCTCTTGGTTGAGATACCATCACGCTCAAGTAGATGCAAGATAACTGCTGGCTGATATATATCAGTCATTGACATCTTGTTTTGTATAAATTCAAGAAGTTCAGCTAAATTTCTCATATGGAACAGTTATAGTTTATATCTGCCACTGAAAACAACCCATGAGCCTATTCAACCATACCGTCGCCCAATCTCTTGGATGGTATCTTCTAGGGCCGCATTGCCCGTAAGAACAAATCCACCAAAAATGGCACGCCCAGTATCGTCTACGAGAAAAACATGGTTAACACCAAGGAAGTTACGCCATGTATGCAATGAAGTGCGATTACAGAGTTGCATGCGTGGACGGGCGTAGCGTGCATACTCAAGCTTGGCTAACTCCAGGTTGGGAAGAAGCCAGAGACGATTGATCACGTCGGCGGTAATCTGTTCGGCAGCGGGTCGCGCCGTAGCGATGGGGCGCACGTAGGATGCGAGTTCCCAGCTACCATTGGCGTGGCGTCGGGCAACCAATTGGTGGGATGGTGCATCTGCTGCGGCAGCGTGAGACGTGCCATCGTACAACAAGGCACGTTCGATCATTGCGAGGTTGGCGCTGCGTTGATGGTTGGATGCGGCGACGGTGATCCGTGTCATTACCTGGAGGTTGAGTAAAACATTGCGCGGATCCACTAAATTCTGGAGATTATCAATACGATTCAACGCCACGTCACCCACCAAGCGGTGCGCGTCGCTCAGTTTGGTGCGTATCTCCGCAATGTGTTGACGCTCGGTGTCGGCATGCGCTGCCATACCGCCCAATGTGGTGTGCAGTTGCAGTGCCGTCGCCCAGACCGCAAGAGCCAGAGTACCAACCCGCAGATCATGGTCGGCTGCCCGGATCGTTTCGTTGTACGCGGTCACATTTTGCTCCACATCCCACCACATCAGATCGCCTAGTGGTTGGGTACGGGCCTGTTCCACCTTCCGCACCAGGCTCATACGACGAGCCTCAGCCACATGGGCTGCATGTTGGGCGATGGACAACGTCTGCGTCACCATGGGCAGTAGGCTCTCGCTCGCCACCACAGCGGAATGGGTTATGAAGAGATTCTGCAGCAAGCGAGCATCCGTCACCAGACGGGCAACTTCACGATCATCAAGCCACTGTTGCAACTCCTCGACCAGCGCTTCGATGCGGTGGAGTTGGCGCTGCATCGCAACGAGGTAGTATTGGGCAGTAGCTACCGCAGCAACTTTCCAGATCGCCGCTACGGTGAAAATGGGGTTGATGCCAGTGGCGGGAATCAATGTTCCGTGGCCAATGATTTTTCCTTGTGCATCAATGGCAATGGAACGTACCCCGCCATCAAGTGCTTGCATGAGCGTCGCATGTCCCGTTGCTAACTGGCTGCTGATATGGGGGGCGAATTGCAGCATGTAGGCACCGGAGGGCGCTGCAATGCTGGCCAGCGGCAACACTTGAAGCATGCCATTCAACGCAGCATGCGCTTCGCGCGGCAGCGCGAGCGCAGGCGATTCTGCTGCGCTTGGTAGGCATGCGGTCACGATGAGCAGTGGGTCGTCTACCGTTCCCAGCAAGAGTCCTGTTTCGGTCGGTGGTGTTGAGTCGGAATTCTCTGTCGCATCCTGTTGCGACTGCTTTGCTTCCTGCGGCGTATCTTTCCTCTTCCAGTTGAAACTGCCCATAGGTTGCGCCTTACACATGAAAGAAGTTCACAATAGGAACCTGGTTCCCTTGTATCCTCCCATCGAAAGATTTTGGTCACACCCAAATCAAATCTAACTATACGTATACGTTCTTACGAGAGCATTACCCACAAGGAGTTGTACGGACGGCTTTTCGCCTATCGGTTTTTCGGATTTTCGCCCCTCACCCGCACCCCCGCGCTACACGGCCAGACCAGCGGGCGCAGCACGCCATCCTCTAGCTCCATGTCGGCCCAACAGCGCTCGCGCTCCGCATTGGTCATGCGCGGCACATACCAGATCACCGGATGCTCAGCGAGGGCGTTGCCATCAATGAACTGCTCCGGCCCTTGGCGCTCGTCGAGGGCACAGCAGGTGCCAATGGTTGGCAGATCGCCCTGGCCCTCCGCTGGCTTCGCGTGCGTCCAATAGACGTAGGCCAACTCCGCATCCCCCCAGAGCGGCGTGATCGTCTGGGTGCCACCCGTTCCGGTAAGCTGGAATGCGTGTGGGCCACCGGCAGCCCATTCCTGCCAGCCCTCTTCGTGCAGCAGGGTCGCCTCGTGGCCGTCCCACACACGCAGACTGGCCGGCGCGACCGGCTCAATGCGCCAGACCGGGTGGTAGGTACCAGCAATGCCGCAGCCGCGCCCCTCATTGCCGCCAGTCAGCGTGAGCGTGCCATCGGCCCCGAAGTGCGTGGCGAACGTGTATTGATAGGCGCAGGGCTGCGGCCAGGTGGGGCTACGAAAGGTGAGCGCCAGTTCCAGCGAGCCATCGGCATGGGGCGTTATCTCTGGCAAGCCATAGGGAATGATCGCCGCCGCACTAAAGACCGGGCAACCCACCGCGTCCGAAAAGCCGACACGCTGATCTTCGGGTGCGGCATAGCCAACGTGCCAATCCACAATCTTGACTGAGCGCAGCAGCGGCTGGCCCGCAAAACGCACCTCGCGCACCTCCAACCCATCGGAACTGGTCAGCAGGTAGGACGCCTCCCATTGACCATGCGCGACATGGCCGGGCGTCTCGCAGAGCGGGGCCACCGCCGCATCTTGGAGCGTCGCCTCACTCACGGCCCGACGTTGCGCCGACTGGCCCTGCGCCGTCCAGGTCGCCGCCACGAGGCGCAACTCGGTCAGATCCACCACCACCCAGAGCGCCTCATCGCCCCAGGTAAAGACCGGCGAGACACACAGATGATTGCTGCGTTCACAGGTCGTGCCGACATGGTTCACCTTCGTGGCCGCCGAATAGTCCAGCACCATCCCGGCGTGCGGCGGCACGCCCAATTCTTCTTGGCTAACGGGACTCGCCACCGCGATGGCCGTCGCCAACGCCGCCAGATGCTCAGGAATCTCCGGCTGCCCGCCCGCAACGGCGTGCAGATCCAGCACCTGCATGCGCCGATCCACAAACGCGCTCAGGGTGGTATTGGTGGGATAGACATAGAGCAGCACGCGCAGACAGGCATCAGGGGGGCACTGCGCCACCAAGTTGGGCGGCAAATCACCGGGGCGCGGCGGGGCGACGTGCATCACCTCGGTGAGCAGACGCTGCCCAGTAAGCGTGCGCGTATGCTGCTGATGGCGCACATCATCCACCACCGCCCGCTGCGCCGCATCAGCGCGTTCATCCAACCCCTCGCGCAGCAGGATGAAGGGGGCGGATTGGAGCGCAGCCCGACGCCGCTCGCGCTCTGCCGCCACCTCCGGCAGATCGGGCGTCACCCCATCACCCAACAGCACCGGCGCATCCGCAGCGGGACGCGGCACCACCTTCGCCGTCGGGCTCGCCACGACACCCGCGCTAGGGGGCGAGGCAGCGGCACAGGCGCTGAGGAGGAGCAGGAGGAGTGGGAGGAGAAGACGGAGCATAGTGCACTACCTTTGTGGGGAGGTTTGGAGGGGCTTCGCCCCTCCAAACCTTCCCCTTCCGGGTGGATTGCGCGGGCGGCAAAGCCGCCCACGCAATCCACCCATCCACATTCACAAACACAACAAAAACGCCACCAGCGCCTCAACATCCTCATCGCTGAGCAAGATCGGCTGGATCGCCCGCGTCGCGTCGGGCGCACCGCGCCCACCCTCCGCATAGAAGCGGACCACATCCAGCAAGCTTGCCGCGCTGCCATCGTGGAAGTAGGGCGCGGTCTGGGCCAGACCAATGAGCGAGGGGACACGGGCGGGAAGCGCGCCAACGCCGGTGTGGATGTAGGCTTCACTACTCAAGGTTGGCCCGTGGTGGCAGCCCATACAGCCAACCTCGGCAAAGAGTTGTTGGCCCTGTTGCGCCAGAGGTGTCAGCAGCGGGCGCGGCGGATCGGGGATCGTGCGGATTGCAGCAGCCAGCGCCAGCGCCGTATGCTCCCACGTCACCGGATCGGGATCAGCGGGAAAGGCGGCAGCATAGCCCGCCGCCAAAGCCGGGTCAGCCCGCAGACGCGCCAAGGTTGCCGGATCACGCGGCCCCATCTCACGCGGATTGGCGAGTGGCAGCAGGACGAACGCCTCCAGGGAGGCAACCTCCGGCGTAAACCAACCAAAGGTCGTGCGCTCACGCAACCCCCAGAGCGTCGGTGTATTGAGGCCATCCGCCGTTGCCACCGCACGGCCATCCGTCCAGCCCGTGGCCGGATCGTGGCAATCGAGACAGGCGAGCGTGCCATCAAACGCGAGTTGCCTGGATACCATCAATTGCCAACCGAGTTGGCGCAAAGCCTCAGCAGCATCCTGCTCGCGTTGGGCGCTATCGCTGCCGCAAGCGGAGAGGAAGAGCAGCACGAGGAGGGTGAGCACCATGCGTTGGTTCATGTAGGCTACGCTCCTTAAACCAACTTCGGCGGGGGAGCGGGGGCATGGCCCCTTCAAAGGGTTTCACTAGATGAATGGAGGTGAGCAGGATGCCGTATACTGGGATGATCACGCGTGCCAACACGAATCAGCCCAGCGGAGGAATCCATGCCCACCTCACCCCTCTATGATAGCATGTATCAACAGATGACGGATCAGCTTGTGGACGCATTATCCAGTCAATTGGCAACCCTGGCGCTCATCGTCGTGGCGGTGTCGCAGTGTGTGGCCGCCCAACTCGGACGTATCGCACGATCCATGCCCGTGGATACGACCCAGTCAGCGAAAGAGCAACGATTGCGGCGGTTCCTCGATAACGACCGTATTACCCAGGAGACCCATTACCATCCCATCGTGCGGAGGGCCTTGCAGGGTCTCAAAGGCCAACGCGTGCAACTCCTGATCGATCGGGTGCTGATCCAAAACCATCACAATATCCTCGTGGTCAGTGTCGGCTTTCGCCGCCGGTCGATCCCGCTGACCTGGATTGCGCTTGATCACCGAGGCCAAAGCGGCTTGGAAGACCAGCAAACGGTGGTGCGAGATGCCCTGGCCCTCTTGCCCCCAGGCGTGCGGGTGAGCATCCATGGAGATAGCGAATTCCGCAGCCAGGCCCTGTTTGCGTGGGTTCGTGGGCTCGGCCATCATGCCCTGTTGGGCGTGACCGGACGGACGCTGGTGGCCGACACGCGCGATGGGAACGCCACGTCGTTGGAGAGCCGGATGGCCGGGCACACCGAGGTGGTCTACCTGAACGGGGTCTATCTGACGGAAGACGGACACGGCCCGGTCAACGTGATCGCGTGGTGGGACAAAGACCCGGATGGGAAGATCCTGGTGCGTGCGGTGATGACCAACCTGCCTGCGAACGGACGCACCTACCGTCTGGGCAAGCGGCGGATGTGGATTGAGACGGTCTTTCGCGACTGGCAGAGCGGGGGCTTTCACCTGGACAAAAGTGGGCTTGATGACCGTCAGCGGTTTGCCCGCTTGCTGCTGCCGCTGGTGATCGCATACCTGTGGTACGTGGCCGTAGGTCGCTGGGTGGTGAAACGGGGCTATCGCAAGTTGGTTGATGACGGCCCGGCGCGGAATTGGAAGTACAGCTTGTTCCAACTCGGCGTGGCCTGGAAGGAACGCATGGCGAGTTTCACGCAAGCGATACCGGTATTGCTCTTTTTGTACCTGTAACTGTGTCATTATCTATCCGTAGTCGTGTAATTTGGTGAAACCCTTTGAAGG
>NZ_NQWI01000284.1 GCF_002532535.1 Candidatus Viridilinea mediisalina | reverse complement strand
TCCCCATCGCCATCGCCAGGGGTGGTTCCGCTATCCCCATCGCCAGGGTCAGACGGGTCGCCGTTATCCCCATTGCTCTCGCCGGGGTCGGTGATCGGCTCACTCCCCACATCAGGCAACTCTGCCCCAAGTTCCACCTCATGGCGAAACGGCAGCGGTGCCGTACTGGGGTCAAGCTCAAAGGCAGCAAGGATCGCAACAAGCGCATCGGGCTCAGCCAAAAAACTGCGGCTAAACCCAATCAAATAGAAGACATCCTCAAGCTCCAGCGTATAGACCGCCGCATAGGCCGCATCAGCCTGGAGGCTCGTCAAGCGCAGGGCGGCATAGCCAGCCACCTGCACCTGCTCTGCCTGATACCCCTGGCGCAACAGGGCATCGGCCCACATTGCAGCGGTGACGGTTGCCTCATTGCTGGTATGCTCAACCAACAGTTCAACCTGATGCAACGGATCAGCGGCAGCAACACGGCACGCAGGCGTTGGCGCATCAGCACAACGCGGCGCATTGAGTACCTCATAGAAACGCCCTGCGAGGCCACCGTTAAAACGGGTACGTGGCCAACCCTGCAGCGCACTATTGTTCAACCCCTGACCCTGATCAAATCGCAAAACATCCTCGTCCTGCTGCGCCGTAGCGCTCAACGCAGTATGGGAAAGCGCAATGCTCAACAGCAACAAACCCAAGACGATCCAGCTACGATGAGGCTTCATACTTCCTCGCTTGGTATTGATGAAGATGTATATGAACTAGGAGTCAACAACAACGCTATTATAGTTCATCGTACTACAGATTGTACATAACAAAACCGTCGTATAAACTGCATTATAGGCTAACAATCTGTTCATCATGTCGTTTTGTCCCGCTTTTTGTCCCGCTTGAGTCGCTTCAAGTAGGAGGTGCGGATCGTGAAGGAGGGAGCCATAAATTGCGGCGAAGCATACGTTGACGAAACGATGGTCGCCAAGCTCCTTGCTACCGCCGAACAACTCGCCCAGGTGGCTTCGACAAGCTGGCTTCGACAGGCTCAGCCAGCGGATAGGCTGGCTTCGACAAGCTCAGCCCTCGCCCCGCCGCTGGCTGAGCCTGTCGAAGCCACGCGGCGGGGCGAGGGCGGGGCTTCGACCCCACTCTGGCTTCGACAGGCTCAGCCAGCGGATAGGCTGGCTTCGACAAGCTGGCTTCGACAGGCTCAGCCAGCGGATAGGCTGGCTTCGACAAGCTCAGCCCTCGCCCCGCCG
>NZ_NQWI01000097.1 GCF_002532535.1 Candidatus Viridilinea mediisalina | reverse complement strand
GAAGCCAGCGGAGGGTGGCGGCGCAGCGGTGCGGGGCTTCGACAAGCTCAGCCACCGCACCACCGCGCCGCCTTAGGTTCGCTTCTTGGATCAGCTTCTGCGCCTCGATCCAGTGCTGAATGAACAAGTTCGTGCTACAATATATCACATCGAAGTGGAGGCGTGGCTGCAGATGAGGGGGTAGATATGGGGTGCCCATGAGCGAAGCATTTTATGCCCAATTGACGCCGCTGAACGATTTTATGGCGATCACTGAGGCGCAGAGTTTTACGCCGTTACCCAATGATTGGCATATTGTGGTAACCGATGTACTCGGTTCTACCCAGGCGATTGCAGCGGGGCGCTACAAGGAGGTCAATGTGCTTGGGGCGGCCTCGATTGTCGCTCTGCTCAATCTGGCTGGTTCCATTGATATTCCCTTCATCTTTGGGGGTGATGGAGCTTCGTTGGCCATTCCGCCAAGCCTGCTCGCCCCGGCCCGCACCGCACTTGCAGGCTTGCGTCGTTTGGCTAACCAGCGCTATGAGCTTGACCTACGCACGGGGATTGTGCCAGTGGCTGATCTGCGTGCTGCGGGCCAGGATGTCTGCGTGGCACGCTTGCCGCTGGCTGAACACTATACGCAGGCTATGTTTAGCGGCGGGATCGCCTATGCCGAGGATTTGATCAAAGACCCTGCGCGCAACCGCGCTTACCTGATCGCAGCCTCTGATGATCCCGATGCGCCCGACCTGAGTGGGCTTGAGTGCCGTTGGCAGGATGTGCCGAGTCGCCATGGTGAAATCATTAGCCTCCTCGTGATGGCCACTGGCTCAGAGGCAGACGAACGTGCCGCTACGATGCGGATGGTCTTGGCGGCGATTCAAAGCAGCTTTGGTAGCGACAGCGATTACCATCCGTTGGCGGTGGGCCAATTGCAAGCAACACTGCAACCAGCAGGTCTCCGCGCCGAAGCAATTCTGCGTAGCCCAACGGCCTTCGGGGCGCGCCTCAGCTACCAAGCCAAGGTCTGGCTGATGATCCTGATGATCAGGCTCTACCGCACCTACGAACATCTTCTGGGCCGCCCACCCTGGTGGGATCGCTACCGCAGCCATGCTTTTACCACCACCGACTACAAGAAGTATGACGACACACTGCGCATGGTGCTTGCGGGCAGCAGTGAACAGCGTCACAAGCTGGAAGCGCTGCTCGAAGCGCAATACCAAGCGGGCCACTTGATCTATGGGCTGCACAGCACCGACCGCGCGATCCTTACCTGTCTCGTCTTTGAGCGTATGGGCCGCCAAGTTCACTTTGTGGACGGTGCCGATGGGGGTTATGCTTTGGCCGCCCGGGCACTGAAAGAGCGCATGGCTGGGGCTACTAATACCAATCACCCTTGAACATGCCGCATCATCAAGAACGCGAAAGCTCTTTGGGACACCATAGTTCGGCAATCTACAATCTACAATCTGAGATGGCATAAATGGGAGCATGCGAGGGAAGCTAGTCCCCTCGCATGCTCCCTTATACCAATTACCATTGAACAGGCCGCATGCCTAATGACATTCAAGCGCATTGAGACGCCATGTCCGGCTATCAGCTATCGGCTATCGGCTATCGGATTTGGTATTACTTCAAGCGATCAACAAACTGCTTGCGAAACTTCGCCACTTTGGGTGCTACTACCATCTGGCAGTAGGGTTGCCGCCCGTTCTGGACAAAATACTCCTGGTGGTAGTCTTCAGCCGGGTAGAATACTGGCGCAGCAGTCACTTCAGTCACAATTGGGTTGGGCCAGAGCTTGCGTTCATTCAGTTCAGCAATCAGCGCCTGTGCGGTTGCCTGCTGTTCAGCCGAATGGTAAAAAATGACCGAGCGGTACTGCGTCCCTACATCATTGCCTTGACGGTTCAGCGTTGTGGGATCGTGAATGGCAAAGAAGACCTCTAGCAGTTCGCCGTAGCTGAGTTGCGCCGGATCGAAGCGAACCTGTACTACCTCAGCATGGCCCGTATTGCCATCACAGACCTGACGGTAGCTCGGATTGTCCACATGCCCGCCCATATAGCCAGAGACAACGTCATTGATGCCTTGGAGTTGATCAAAGACCGCTTCGAGACACCAGAAGCAGCCGCCGCCGAGGGTGGCAAGCTCTGTTTGGATATTACTCATGGAAATTCTTCTCCTTCTGCAACATTTTGCGCTGGAAATTGGCCAAGCGGATACGTAGGGCTAGTGATGTGGCAATATTCCAGATGATTGCATTGCCCAACACCGGATCGTCCTCCACCAAAGCGCGCAGGCGGTCGCGGCGCAGCACCAGAATGGTGGCCCCTTCGTCGCCAGCAGTGAGCCCCGCGCTACGACGGCCACCATCAAGTAGGGCCATTTCGCCGGTGATCTGGCCAGGTAACACGGTGTTCAAGATGTGATCGGGAACGAGGGTGCCGTCCTTCAACTCCGACCAGACTTCGATGGAGCCTTGCTGTACAATGTAGAGATCGGTACACTCCTCGTCGGGGGGGCCAATCATGGCGCCGGGGCCGTAGAAGCGCAAGCGGCACTGAGCAGCAAGGCGCGAACGTTGCGCCAGGGTCAATCCGCTACCAATATCGGAGTTGGCAAGGAAAGCAGCGGCTTGCGCGGTCAAGACATCTTGGCTAATCGAATCATCAATCCGTGTGGTCAAGACGGGCAAAGCCAAAAAGCTTGCCACAACGCGCGCTGTATACTCTGGTGCCTCAAATTGAGGCCAATGGCCAGCTTTGGGCACAATCCGCAGATCAACACCCTTCCACTCATCGGCCACCACCCCAGCATCACGCAACGGCACCGTATTATCTTCCGCGCCCCAGATCACCAAACTGGGCGTCTGAATCTCACTCAGACGCCCCCGTAAATCGTTCTGCTGCATCGCAATGAAACATTCGGCCCGTACCCGCCCCTGCCCAGGGCGGCGCGCATCGGCGCGCAAGCGCTCATACTCCTGTTGGCTGATCACACTGCGCTCGGCAAACGAAGCGGGCCGCATGAGCCGGTCGGTCACCGCAACTAACGACGGCTCTAGGGCTGAGACAATTCGCCCCGCAATGTTAAAGCGCTCCAGTGCGGTAACGGGCGCAACCGCGTAGTTGATCCAGTTGGAGAGCTTGCCACTAATCGTGGGGGCCAACAACACCATCCGATCCACCAACTCAGGGTAGTTCAACGCCGTTGTGATGCTGGTCATGCCCCCCATCGAGTGGCCAATTAGCACCGCTGGGTTGTCGCTCAACTGCTGGATGAGCTTGGCTATCACTTCGGCATAGGCCGGAATGGTGGTACGCTCGCGCAACCGTTCAGAGTTACCATAGCCTGGTAGATCAATGGCAACACAATGAAAGCGCCGACTCACCAATTCGAGTAGTGGTGAAAGTGCATACCATGAACTTGACCAACCGTGGATCATGATACAGATCTGGCCAGTCTTTGGCCCCTCTTCACGCGCATGGACACGTACCCCGTTGATGGTATAGGTGGGCATAGTGGCCTCCAAGTAGGGTAGCTACTCGCACACCTCATTATACCATTTCAGATTGTAGATTATAGATTGTAGATTGCCGAACATGGCGTCTCAATGAGCTTTAGCGTTCTTGATGATGCGGCATGTTCAACGGTAATTGGTAGCATAGCGCCTCTGGTTATCTGCATGGTATGCTTGGGGCAAGCCCCAAGGTCCACGTCAACGTTGTTGGGGCTACGCCCCAAACCCGCTTTTTTGTTGCTGTTTGGCGGCGAAGTCGCCCCCGCACCCCCACTAAAAGGAGTCTCTATGAGTGATCACGAAACCACAGACACATCTGCGGCCCCTGGTCATCCTGCGCCGCCGCTCTATATCGTTTCGGGCGGCGAAGGTGTCGTTGGTTCAGATGTGGCGCGGCTGGTACTGAGCCAGTTTGATGATGTGCGTGTGCCCGTTATTGTAGTGCCAAATGTGCGAACCCCGGAGCAGGTCAGTGAAGTTGTGGCCCAGGCGGAGGCAGCCCACGGTACGATTCTGCATACGCTCATGGAGTCGACCGTGCGCCGCGATCTGGTGCGTAAGGCGCGGGCATGCCATGTGGCTGAAATCGATCTGGTTGGCACCGTGTTGGCGCGTGTCGCAACCGTTGTGGGCAAAGAACCGATTGGTGTGCCCGGGCGCTACCGCCAGCGCCGTTCGGCCTATTTTGATCGCTTCGAAGCGATTGAGTATTCAATGCAGCATGATGATGGCGCTCGTACCAATGAATTGGAGGACGCCGAAATCGTGTTGGTCGGCATCTCACGCGTCGGTAAAACGCCCCTCAGCATGTATCTCGCCGTCTTGGGTTGGAAGGTCGCCAATATTCCACTGGTCAAAGAGATTCCCCCACCTGAAGCACTCTTTAAGCTCGACCGGCGGCGCGTGATTGGCCTGATTGTCGAGGCTGAACAGATTACCGCCCGCCGTCGCCACCGTCAGCGCCGCACCGCTATGGCTTTTGGGAGCCGCTACTTCAACCAAGAGACCACCGAGGATGAGGTGGAGTGGGCGCGCCGCCTTTTTCGTCGTCACGGCTGGGCGACGGTCAATCTCACCGATAAGTCTATCGAAGAGAGTGCTGATGAGATTATTGCCCTCATTACTCGCTGGTTTAAGCATGGGTAATACCAATTACCCTTAGAACATGTCGCATTATCAAGAACGCTAACGCCCATTGGGACGCCATGTTCTGCAATCTGCAATCTGCAATCTACAATCTGCAATCTGCAATCTACAATCTGCAATCTGCAATCTGCAATCCTCAGTACCTCTCAAATTCTCGCCACAAGATCGATAACCGCGCCCTGCTCCTGATCCTGAATAACCTGGCCGCCATTGTCTTGTACGAGGCGGATGATGGCGCGACGGTAGGTTTGGCCTAGTAGGTTGCCAATCGCGTTTTGGACTTGCTCTTCCGATGCGTGCAGCAGGGTTTCGAGACGTTCATCGAGGATGGCTTGTTGGCGTTCAGCGGCTTCGCGCAGGCGTGCTTGGGCTGCTTGGTTGGCTTGGGCTTCAGCCTGCGCGTGGGCAGCGGCGCTGATCAGTTCTTCACGGGTGGCGGCGAGGCGTGCTTGGGCCGCCCGTTCGGCTTCGTAGCGGGCGCGCGCTTCACTATGGCCGCGCCAGTTGTCGTGGTAGTAACGCCCTTCGCCCTCAACGGCTATCTCGGTGTCGAGGGTGCCTTGGAACGCCCCTTGAGCCACGGCTGCGGCCTCCACCGTTTCGCTCAGACGCGCTTGCACCTCTAGGTGGCCCGCGTCTGGGCGGTAGCGTAGGGTGATGCCATGCTCAAGCGTGAGGGTATAGCTGGCTGCATCGGCGGCCTGCCAACCGCCAAAGCCCTCATTGAGCAGCAAGCGCAACTCTTCGAGCGCAATTGGCCCCAACTCATCACCCAGGTCAATCTGGGTCTCCAGCGTAGCCTGAGCGCTCACTTCGGTCGCTGCGGTCACACGGGCCTCAATAGTGCGTTGCCACTCTTCGCGCACCGTCTCGGCCAGAGTGACAATCACGCGGCGCGGGTTGCACATGGGATTTCCTTTGGGTACTTGTTTTTTTTACCACAGAGGCACAGAGGACACAGAGTTTTTTATTTCCTCTCTCCTCTTTCCTTTCCTAGCTTCTCCTCGCAGGGGTGGCGTTGGAGTGCCGGCGTTAGCCGGCTAACGCCGGCACTCCAACGTGTGCCATCCGGCTTTTCAGACAGCTTCTCAGAACACATCAGCGCCAACCGCGCAGGCGCGCCTCTTCGTTGCCCAACAGCCCCAAGAGAACCCGTCCGCCGTCGTGGTCTTCAAAGCGGGCGCGTTCAAACCATTGCACGGTACGCACGACGCCGGGGGCGATCTCTTCGGCTTGGGGCGGGGAGATGGGCATACCAAAGAGCGCAAGGCTCTCGGCGTAGCTCTTGCCGGGCCGACCGTCAAACTCGATCCCGTTGCTGGCCCAGTAGCTGAGGAAGCTGCCACAGAGGGATTGGCCGCTCTCGGCGAAGTAGAGGCATCCGGGTAGATTGCCCGAACGGGGGAAACTGAACCAGTTGCGGCCACTGATCTGTAGCACGTCGTCACCAATGCGGCTCAATTGCACATCGTAGGGTGGCGCAAGTTCGGGATGGAACTCGAAGCGGTAGCGTTCAAAGTATTGTACCGTATAGGTACGGCCATCGCTACCGAGCGTTTGGTACTCCTCGCTGGTAGGGAAGCCAAAGATACTCAGGCCGCCCTGGTTCTCCCAGAAGCGCCGGAAGGCGCCGCGCAGGGTGTGGCCTGTTTCAGGGAAGTAACGCACGTCTGCGCCGGGCGGCGGGGGGGGCACGGGTGCAAAGGCGGGGGGCACATCAGGCGCAGGGCTTGGCGGCGGCGGATCTGGGACGGGAGCGGGCACAGGAATGGGATCGGGTGCGGGCGGCGGCGGTGGCGGCGGTGGCGGCGGTGGCGGCGGGGATGGTGGGGATGGTGGTGGCGCAGGTGCATCAAGTGGGCAGCCGTGGTAGTTGCTGGCAAGCTGTACCGCGCGGGCGAGATTGAGGCGACCCCAACCATATTCGGGATCGCGGCCAGGCGCACCACGATCATCGGCGGTAGCTTGGAGGATGCAGCGCACATCGTACCAGCCTAAATCGGGGCGCACGGAGATGACCAGCGCGGCGGCCCCGCTGACATGGGGGCTGGCAAAGGAGGTGCCAGAGGGTCGCCCGTAGCGCCCGCCGGGCAGGGTCGTCCAGAGATTCACCCCAGGCGCGACGAGATCGAGGTGGTCGCCCGTATTGGAAAAATCGGTCACGCGGTCGTCTTGGCCGGTAGCGCCCACCGCGATCACATTGGGGTAGGCGGCGGGATAGTTGGGCTGATTGCCTTCCTGGCGTTCATTACCGGAAGCAGCGACAATCACAACCCCGCGATCAACGGCATACTGCACGGCATCGCGCAGGGTGCGGCTATCTTCACCGCCGCCGAGGCTCAGGTTGACCACGCGAGCGCCACGGTCTACGGCCCAGCGCAGGCCCAGCGCAACGCCTGCATCACCGCCGGCACCGCGTGCATTGAGTACCTTCACGGGCATCAATTGGCAACCCCAACAGACACCGGCAATCCCGATGCCATTATCTGCCGTAGCGCCAATCAAGCCAGCCACGCCCGTGCCGTGGCCATTATCGTCAACGGGGGCCAAGTTGGGGGCCAAGGCATTGAAGCCAGGTACTATTTTACCCACCAGATCGGGATGTTGGGCATCTACGCCGGTATCGAGTACCGCAACGATAATGGGATCACCCGTGGTAAGCGCCCACGCATCGGGGGCTTGAATGATCGCCATATTCCACTGTTGGCCAAAGATTTCGTCGTTAGGAACACGCGCAAGGGTACGAATATAGTGAGGCTCGGCATAGATAACGGCGGGATCGCGGGCCAACTGAGCGGCTACAGCCTGGGGATCGCGCTGTGAGCCAAACTCTACGCGATAGAGCCCTTCAATCGGCAGCAAGGCCGTAGCCGCAGTGACACTCAGGCGAGTCAAGTGACGATCCAGCGTCTGGTTGGCACTACGCCCGATGGGATCGAGGTTCACACCTGGAGCGAGACGCACCAGCAGTTCGCCGGGGTAGAACTGCGGGGCATTGCCTGCCGCCACCTGCGGCCCAGGCAGACCAACCAGAACAAAGACACAAACCAAGAGGAGCAACCAGAAACGATGGCGCACAGCAGAGTCCTTTGAGTTGGAAACCGATTCTGGAATGATCATACCACGTTCGCATAACCTAGAGCTAGGTCAAAGTTTCATAGAACGAATAGGAAATATGTTCAATCTACAATCTACAATCTACAATCTGAAATGGTCTTACCGCTCCAAGTTCAAAGCCAGCAGCCGCGCCAAGAGCTCCTCGTCGCTTAGGTCGCTGGGCCAGCCATAGGCCGCCAGCACCGCCGCGTCTAGGTCGCGGTGGGCATTGGTTAGCCAGGCCGGGCGCTGGTTGTAGAGCTTGGTGAGCGTGCGGAGCTTGAGTTGCTCCGCGTCGGCCTTGGGCGGGTTGAGCCAGTTGTCGCGTAGCTCCACCAAGCGCTGCGCCGCTGCCGCAATCGCCGCCACCAGCGGATCGCCCGGTGGCTCCTGGCCCGGTGACCACGGGAAGGGGAAGGTCTCGAAACACAATGCCTTATAGGTTGGACGCCCCCCATCACTACCATCACCTTGAGGAATCGCTGTCGCCAATGTCCATACTTCGTGTACACGCGAATGGAGTACCCCGAAGAAATAGTCATCATCACGGACGAAGATGTGGAGCTTGTGATCTGGAACAACCGAGGTATCCATCCAGATGAATAGGCGATGCTTGGCCACTTCGGGGGTCACAATGACCCGCTGCAATGCTCGTGCAGCAATGGTGGCGCGCAGGCCGCGTCTTGGTTCGCCATGCATCCACCAGCGAGTACGCATGCTATCGCGCCGATTTTTGTCGCGTAACGGCTTGACGTGAGTACGCACATATTCAAAAGGTTGCTCATACAAGGCCGCTTCTTGTTCCGTCAGATCAACCCCAAAATCCACGATCCAGCCATCGCGCCAGCGGCCAACAACATCCTGCCCGCCCAGGCGACGTTTCACCACATCCGCATTGGGGCGACCGTTGGGGTTCAAGGGTGCAGCCAGCATGCGCCGTGCGGTCACCCCATCCAGCTCGAATGGCCCTGCTTTCATCATGCCGAGAAAATTGAGCCCTTTGTTTTCAGGCAGGGCTACGGCCTGCGTGGTGGCGACACTACTGGTGAGGTTGGTGTTGATCGATTCGACCGCTACGCCATTGAGGCAACGTTCCGTTTCGCTGCCATCATCAAAGCCAACCATAGCAACACGAACCGCCGCGCCACTAAGAATCCATGGGCGGTCACTCCAAGCCATAAAGATATTGCCAGTGCATTTGATCTGTTCAAGCACACGGCGATTCGCAATGCCACGAATCCCCTGGGTGGCCAACAGCCCGGCCCGTTTCGTCGTGCCTTGTGCGATCAGCGCCCGTGCCCGTTCAAACCAATAGGTTACCAGATCAGCCCCGCCGGGCACACGCTCGGCATACTGTGTACGCAAATGTTCTACATAGGTATCGCCCAATTCACCGCGCATCTTTTTGTCACCCAAAAAGGGCGGGTTCCCAACAATCACCGTGGCCTCGGGCCAGGGTGGCTCTACGGGTTGGCCAGCGGCATCATAGGTGAGCAGCGCATCCATGTGCTTAATGGTGTCGAGTGGTCTAAGGATGGGCTGGGCGGGTTGGCCAAAGCCATTATCGCGCAGCCATTGGATATAGCCGATCCAGACGGTGATCTGAGCCAATTCATGGGCATACTCATTGATCTCAATGCCGTAGAACTGCTCCGGCGAGACGCTGGGCAAGAAGCTGCCTGCGCCAAGGTCTTGGGCCAAGATAATGACCTCTTTTTCGAGATCGAGCAGTTGTTTGAGCGCCACATAGAGGAAATTGCCCGATCCACACGCGGGATCAAGTACGCGCATGGTAGCGATGTCGCCCGTGAAGCCTTTGAGCAACGCTTGCAACTCCGCTTGCAGACGCTTGGCGGCACTCCCTTTCGCCTCATTGCGGGTGGCGGCCAACGTGCGCGCCTGCTGCTGCACCTCAGCCCAGCGGCGGCGCAGCGGGGTCATCAGCACCGGCTCAATAATCAGCAGAATATCGTCGCGGCTAGTGTAGTGCGCCCCTAGTTGGCTGCGTTTCGCCGGATCGAGCGAACGCTCAAAGAGCGTACCAAGGATCGAAGGCTCAATATTCGACCAATCGAGTTCGCTCACACGCTGGAGGATCTCCATGCTGTCGCTATCAAGCGGTAGCACCTCAGCATTATCGAAGAGTTGCCCGTTGAAGTGGGGAATATCCTCCATTGAAAAAAAGCCACCGTTCTGCATCGCCGCAAAGAGCAAGCCCAATTGTTCAGTGAAGAGCGTCGTGCGGTTGCGGGTCACCCGCACCAACTTAGAAAAGAAGCCACTGGGCAACAGGCCAATATCCTCTGCAAAGAGGCAAAAGAGCAGGCGAATCAAGAAATGGGCAACGCGCTGCGGATCATTGCCATAGCGCCGCATCAGCGCCGCAATCTCAGCAAACTCACGCGCCGCCTGCTGGGTCACCAACTCAGGCGTCTGGTTAGAGCGGAACGCATCTGGTTTAAAGAAGATATTGCGTAGCGCCTGCATACCCAAGGGCTTAAGCAGATCATTCAAGTGCAGATTGAGCACCCGCTTCACCGTATTGGTGAAATTGGTATGGATCTGGATCGTCTCCATATCGCAGACGATCAGCAGAGGCGGATTTTGCAGGCTCTCACGGTACTGGAGCAACTGCTGGTAAGCCTTGTCAAGGTTTGCGTGCTTGCCCTTGTACTCCCAGGCAAAAAAGCCACGCTTCCAGACATCGGCCCACCCTTTGCCGCCATGCTGCTTCCCTGCGCCCGCCTCAAAGCTATAGCGCGTACCCTTGGGATCGTCCTCCAGGGGCGTCGGATGGGCCGCCAAATGGCAGAGATCAATGAAATGTTCTTGGTAGCCACTGCGCTCTTTAACCGTGACGTTCCGCCATTTGGCGACAAATTCTTGGGGGGTGAGTATGGTCATAGAGGTACCTCACGTTGCATTATACCCTGAGGGCAGGATAGGGTGCGCGAGGGAACCTGGTTCCCTCGCATCCTCCCGCCGTCAGGTAGGGTGCGGGGCGTAGCCCTACAACACAAGCGAAACCCAAGGGTAGGGAATGGTATAATCAAGAGAGAATCTTCGCAGAAGGCTTGCCATGCTCAACCAAGCAGAAATTGAGCGCCTACCGAGTGCATATGCGGTGGCGCACATCCAGATTGCACCCAACATTATTTTAGCGCCAATGGCGGGGGTGACCGATAGCATCTTCCGGCGCATGATTCTGCGGATGGGTGGCTGTGGCTTGGTGAGTACCGAAATGACCAATGCGGCGAGTGTGAGTCCCAAGGCTTTGCGCCGCCATGGTCTGCTCGATTTTTACCCTGAAGAGCGCCCGCTGACGATGCAGCTTTCGGGCAATGATCCCGATCTGGTGGCCAATGCGGCGCACATGGTTGAGCAGTTGGGGGCCGACATTATTGACATTAACTGTGGTTGCCCTTCGCCTAAGGTTACGGGGGGCGGGCATGGGGCGTCGTTGTTGCGCGATCTGCCTAAGATGGGGCGTGTGCTGCGGGCGGTGCGTGCTGCGGTGCAGGTGCCGCTTACCCTCAAGTTTCGGGCAGGTTGGGACGAACAGCAGTTGAACTATCTGGATACGGCGAAGCTGGCCGAGGATTGTGGTGTGGCGGCTTTGGCGCTGCATCCGCGCACCCGCGAACAGCGCTACACAGGCCAAGCCGATTGGTCGCGGGTGGCTGCGGTGAAGCGGGCGGTTGCCATTCCGGTGATTGGCAGCGGTGATGTACAGAATTGCCATGATGCGCTGGTGCGTCTGCGTGACAGTGGGGCCGACGGGGTGATGATTGGGCGGGCGGCGATGGCGAACCCCTGGATCTTTATGCAGATTGCAGACCTGCGGGCGGGAGTGACGCCCTTCCAGCCCAGCCCGGCGGATAAGCTGGATTTCCTGTTGCGCTATATGGCCATGTGTGAAGAGGAGTTGCCCGCACGCTTGGCGCTCAATAAGACGAAACAGCTCATTGGCCAGTTCGTCGTTGCACTACCTGGTGCCTCCCACCTGCGGGTCGCGGTACACCGCTCCCAGACGCTCGATCAGGCACGGGAGCAGATTATCGCCTATTTTAGTCATTTTGCTACAGCGCTCTGCGCTCAGATTTGATCGTGGCTTTGTTCTTTCGTGTTGGCGGCGAAGCCGCCAACACGAAAGAACATGGTACTTTACCGTTTGCGCCATTAGGTAGTGCCGACTTTAGTCGGCTGAGGTCGCCGACAACCCCCGGATGCCGACTAAAGTCGGCACTACGACTCAAGGAACAATGGTTACAAACCTGTCTTATGCATGATGGTTATCTCTACACCCTAGGCATCTGTGGCAGTGCCGCAGGCAGCGGCCCGGCACCGGAGTGCCTCAGTATGATGCTGGCCGCACTGCCTCCCGTGAAGCGGGCGGCCTTCTTGGGCGAGGTTTTGCTCAATCAGGCCGGGCCGAGTCTTGCTGATCCGCTGCGCGATCCGCTGTACCACGAGTTGGCCGATGCCGAAGTGTTGCTCTTAGTTACGCCTTTGTTGGGAGGGGCGCTCCCAGCGCGGCTCAGTGCCCTGGCAACCTTGCTGATCCAGAAGCCCTTGCCCAAAGCGCCAGCCTACGCTGTCTTGGTGAGCTTTAATGATCAGCCAAGGGTGGGGTTGGCCTTGTTGCAGCGTGCGCTAACAACCAACGGGATTGAATTGTTACACGAATTGTCTGTTCCCAACGAAGCCGATCTTGTCGCGTTTGGCCTTACTGCCATTGCTGCGGCTCAACAAGCCTATGGCCGGGCGCGCTTGCTCTACCCCGAGGCACTGCCATGACGAGTGATCCCCGCCCGGCAATTCCGGCGGCCAAGAACCGCCTTGGCGATGCGGCCATTTACTGGTTGTTGGCCCGCCGTTCACTCTGGAGCGATTTTCATCGGGTTTGGTTGCAGAGCTATGGGCCGCTACCCGAACCTTCGGGCGGGCCGGTGATCATCTATCTCAACCATAGCTCGTGGTGGGATGGCTACTTGATGTATGTCATCCACCGCATGGTGCTGCGCGGGCGTTTTGATTCCCATCTGCTGATGGAAGAACGGCAACTGCGGGCCTATCGCTTCTTCACATGGTCGGGTGCCTTTAGCATTAACCGCCATGATCCTGAAGATACGCGCCGCTCGCAAGCCTACGCCGCTGGGTTGCTGCGCGGCGGCAAACGGGCCCGGGCGCTCTTCATCTTCCCCCAGGGGCGCATTGTTCACCCCGACCGCCGTCCGCTGATTACCTTTCCCGGCATTGCGCGTATTATCAGCCAGGTTGGGCCAATCACCCTCTGCCCGGTGGCCCTGCGTTACGAGTTTTTGGGCCAACAGCAGCCCCACGCCTTTATCCGCATTGGCCCGACCCACCGCCCCACCGATCCCAGCGACGAGTGCGGGGTACTCGACGAGATTACCGAGCGGCTCACCCATTCCTGTGACGCCCTACGGGCTGATGTGGTGGCAGGTGCGCTTGATCGCTACCAGACTTTGCTGCGTGGTCGCCACGGGATTGACCAGCGTTTTGACCGATTGTTACGACTGATGTCGTGTGGCCGCATGAACTAGGATGTTCTTATGGATACACCAATTCTGATCTATGGTGCGAATGGTTACACAGGTGAACTGATCGCTCGCCGGGCTGTTGCGCGTGGCCTGCGGCCAACGATTGCGGGGCGCAACAGTGCGGCGATTACGGCCTTAGCGCAACGGCTTGGTCTGCCCCATGTTGTGGTGAGCCTGCATGATGCTGAGGGCTTAGAACGGGCACTCCAAGGCCACAAGGTGGTCTTGCACTGCGCTGGGCCGTTCAGTGAGACGAGCGCCCCTATGGTGGCCGCATGTCTCAATACTGGCGTCCACTATTGCGATATTACTGGTGAGTTTACGGTTTTTGAAAATCTCGCTAGTCAAGACTTTGCGGCGGTTGCGGCCAACATTATGGTGATGCCGGGGGTTGGTTTTGACGTAGTGCCCTCCGATTGTCTCGCGGCCCATTTGAAGCGGCGCTTGCCCAGTGCGACGCGGCTCGAACTTGCTTTTCGCAGCCCTGGACACACCTCGCGGGGCACCAGTACCACGGTCTTGAAGGCCATTGATCACCTGAGTGGCTACAGCGTTGTGCGGCGGGACGGGCGGATTGTGCCGATTGTGATGGGGAGCATAAACCGCGAAGTGGACTTTGGGCGCGGCCCGGTCAGTGCGACGGCCATTCCGTGGGGCGACATCACAACCGGCTACCACAGTACGGGGATTCCCAACATCACGGTTTACATTGTGCTACCCGCGTTCACCAAGCTAATCTTGCCCTTGGGCGGGCCGCTCTTGAACCTAGCGACCAAAGCACCAGTGCGGGACATCCTGCTAGGCTTGGTACGCAACATGCCTGCTGGCCCCACGAACGAGGAGCGCGCCCATGGCATCAGTATGCTTTGGGGTGAAGCGAGCGACGACGAAGGCCAGCAGGTAAGCACACGCATCCGGGCGGCTGAGGGCTACACCCTCACAGCAATGAGCGCCGTCCTGATTGCCGAGAAGATCGTAGCGGGCCAATGGCGCTCCGGCTTCCAGACGCCCTCGAAGGTCTATGGCCCCGACTTGGTGCTGGAGATCGAGGGTACCGAAAGGTTCGATAATGGCACCAACTGAGCATGAGCATCCTCTCGACACAACTGAAGAGCTATCGGCGGAGGAGCAGGCCGAACGGGAGCATGCCGAAGCCGAAGTCGCTCTGGCCCGCTTGGAGGATCGCATTGGTGCCTTCACGGCCTATACCTTAGCCAATGATTTTTTGGAGTTGCGCGAAATCTTTGCGGGTTCGTTTGAGCGCATGAAGGCGGAAGACTGGCAGCGCCGTAGCGAACGGCGGGCCCAGGGTTGGACGCGGCGGCAAGCGCTTGCCCATGTGACGGCGGTGACGGAAGCGTACAATCAGGCCATCAGCACCGCCCTAGCGGGCGAGCCGGTGGTCATTCCTGGCATGAGCGAGCGCAGCGACCTCAAAGCCTTCAACGAAGCCGCGATTGAAGCCCGCGCCGAGCTTACGGTTGAGGCATTGACCACAACGTTCCTTGATGCCCTCAGCGAATCAGCCAGCCTAGTTGCGCCCTTGAGCCTCAAAGAGATGGTACACCATGTCCCCTTACCCCATCTGAGCAGTGTCCCCACCATTGGCGAAATGTTTGGCTCCAGTTTGGCGCATGCAGGCATTATTCATGGAGCGCAACTGGCGCTAACACGCGCCCGCCCGATCTGGATCTACTTTCAACCGGGCATGATGCGCCGCCAAATTACCCGCTTTGTCCACCTGCTCGGCCTGAACTACTGGCCAGAGCGGGGCGGCGATCTGCATGCCACGATTGCCATCAACATCGCAGGGCAGGGGGGCGGCAGTTGGCTGATTCGCATCAGCCCAAGCGGTGGTCAAGGCAAAATTGGCCGCGCACGCACCAACGATGTCACCTTCTCGTTTAACAGTGCCGATCTCTTCTGCCGCATAATGACCTTTCAGAGTAGCGCGTGGCGACCGTTGCTACTCCGTCGTCTGCGGGTTGCAGGCCAGCTTGGGCTTGCGCGACGGGTGCCTCATTTCTTTATGCCTACGTGAGGGGAAGGATCGGGCTTGGGGATGCCCTAGCGGGCGTAAAGGAACGCAACAAAACCGTGGAGCCTTCGCCCCTCGCCCACAACGTGGGAGAGGCGGTGCCCGGTTGGTGAGCCTGTCGAACCAGAGCTTGCCGAAGGGGGCTAGGGGCAATACCTTTCAAATAAGCCCGCGCAAAGCCGCAAAGCCACAAAGGTTTCGCGCTCGGATGGAATCGCTGCTGCAGAGAGATATGGTCAGTATCAAGAATGTAGCGTGTCACGCAGCGTGATCCTGGGTTGTTGGAGGAATGTCCTCGTGATCACATTCGCGCCGATACGCGGCCATAACCGCATCAAATTCGTTGGCGAAGGGGTCATCCTTGAACATCCCGGCGGTTTGTGGAAAGAAGAAGGCGACAAAGGGCGGAAAATAGTGTTCTAGGGCGTACTTCCAGGCACCATCAAAATCAGCGGGGGGCATAGTCATTGGGGCTTCCTCCTCAGGGAACATGTTGCACATCCTTGTACCGTCTGAAGAGGCAAAAAGTTACGGTCGTTTTGTTTTTCTTCTGCGTTGCGTTAAGGGATCGCTACCATCTAATATTGGGCTTCTACACCCCAAGATCTGCGGGGCGTAGCGACGGCACATTCCATTGTTCGCCACACATTCATGGTGAAGGCAAACATCCCGTCGTAACACAACGTAGGGGCGTAGCAGCGGCCCTCCTCATGTAACCACAACGAAGCAGGGAGCGTATGGGCCGCTGCTACGCCCTGCCCGGCGGAGATCACCGATCCGTCGCATGCGCGGTGTGGGCCAATGGGATGGGTTGTTGCCACCACATGTATGGGCATCCCAAATGACCCCGTCCCATTGCCCCGCGAGGGCGCGATGCCCCATGGAGGGCGTAGCAGCGGCCCTTGGCTCCCGGTGTAACCATGATTCCCTTGGGGGCCGCTGCTACGCCCCTACATGTGGCGCTGCCGCCGATCGCTCCATTTTTCCAACCCCCAACCTTTCCCCCCACCCCAACCAAACTACGATCTAAAACTGCTATAATAACTCCGTCGTACTAACCCATCCCAAGGAGGTTTCCATGGCTCACCGCTTGCTCCATCCACTCGCCCTTCTGACGCTCTTCGCCCTGCTGCTCGTCGCAGCGCTGCCCGCGCCGCCCGCTGCGGCTACTGATGCGCCGACGGTGGGTGCTTTGCCGGTGGTTGAGGCGGGGGGGGATACCACCTGCGTGATCAATGCGGCAGGGCAGTTGTATTGCTGGGGGGAATTTGGGTCGGGACCTGCTGATCTCGGCGCGGTTAGCCAGGTCAGCGTCGGTGAGTCTAACACCTGTGCTATCACGGAGGCCGGGGCGTTGCACTGCTGGGGCCGAAACTGGGATAACCAGGCGAACGTACCGGACGACCTCGGCGCGGTCAGCCAGGTCAGCGCTGGTAACCATCACACCTGTGCGATCACGGCGGGCGGGGCGCTGCACTGCTGGGGATCCAACTGGGCTGGCAAGACGGACGTGCCGGAAGCCCTCGGCGCAGTCAGCCAGGTCAGTGCCGGTGGGTCTCACACTTGTGCAATTACGGCGGGCGGGGCGCTCCACTGCTGGGGCGGCAACACGGGTTGGAATGACACCGTTACTGGCCAGACGGACGTGCCGGAAGGACTCGGCGCGATCAGGCAGGTCAGCGCCGGTGGTGGGCCTTACAACCTTGAGTCTCACACCTGTGCGATCACGGCGGGCGGGGCGCTCCACTGCTGGGGCGGCAACGACTATGGCCAGACTGATGTGCCGGACGCCATCGGTATGGTCAGCCAGGTCAGCGCCGGTGGGCATCACACCTGTGCTATCACGGTGGGCGGGGCGCTGCGCTGCTGGGGCAACAACTTGTCTGGCCAGACGGACGTGCCGGAAGGACTCGGCACGGTCAGCCATGTCAGCGCCGGTTTCTTTCACACCTGTGCGCTCACGGAGGCCGGGGCGTTGCACTGCTGGGGCGCCAACCGGTATGGCCAGGCGGACTTACCGGACGCCCTCGGCGCGCTTAGCCAGGTCAGCGCCGGTTCGTCTTACACCTGTGCGATCACGGCGGGCGGGGCGCTCCACTGCTGGGGCAACAACTACTATGGCCAGACGAACGTGCCGGATACCCTCGGCGCAGTCAGCCAGGTCAGCGCCGGTGACACTAACACCTGTGCGATCACGGCGGGCGGGGCGCTCCACTGCTGGGGCGGCAACGACTATGGCCAGACGGACGTGCCGGACGCCCTCGGCGCGGTCAGCCAGGTCAGCGCCGGTTTCTCTCACACCTGTGCGATCACCGCGGGCGGGGCGCTCCACTGCTGGGGCAGGAACGACGATACCCAGACGGACGTGCCTAGCGGTCTCGGCGCGGTCAGCCAGGTCAGCGCCGGTCTCTCTCACACCTGTGCGATCACGGCGGGCGGGGCGCTGCGCTGCTGGGGCGGCAACACGGATTGGAATGACACCGTTACTGGCCAGACGGACGTGCCTAGCGATCTCGGCGCAGTCAGCCAGGTCAGCGCCGGTCGGTATCTCACCTGTGCAATTACGGAGGGCGGGGCGTTGCGCTGCTGGGGCGGCAACGAGTATGGCCAGAGGGACGTGCCTAGCGATCTCGGCGCAGTCAGCCAGGTCAGCGTCGGTGGGCGTCACACCTGTGCTATCACGGCGGGCGGGGCGCTGCACTGCTGGGGAAACAACCCGTCTGGCGAGACGGACGTGCCGGACGCCCTCGGCACGGTCAGCCAGGTCAGCGCAAGTTTCTTTCACACCTGTGCGCTCACCGCGGCCGGGGCGCTGCACTGCTGGGGCGGCAATGCGTCTGGCGAAGCCACCATCCCGCGCAACCCCCTCACCATCCAGACCGCCACGATCCGCGGGCGCGTGACTGATGCGGCGGGCGCGGGAATCGCTGGGGTGACGCTGGCGGCCCGTGGCGAGATGGCGACCACCGATGCGACGGGGAGCTATACGCTCACCAATGTGCCCCAGGGTTCGGTGACGCTGGTGGCGCTGCCGGCGCAGCGCTTTGCGCCGCCGCAGCATGCTTTTGTGCTGACGCACGATGTGGCCGCGAAGGATTTTGTGTTGGTGAGTGAGTTGGGGGCGCTGGCCGGCCAGGTGCGTGACGAGCGGGACGCGGCGCTACGCGGCGTGCGCGTGGTGGCGCAGTTGCGTCTGGCGGGTGATGAGGATCGCTGGCTGACGATGGCCTCTGCGCTGAGTGACGCCGAAGGGCGCTACGCCTTCGAGCGCCTGCCCGTGGGCAGCTACCGCGTCAGTTTCTTCGATCCCGCCACCCACCGCAGCCAGTTCTACAACCAGCAGGCGAGTGCGGCCCAAGCCGACCTCGTGACGGTGGCGAAGGATGCGACCACCAACAACATCGATGCCGTTTTCCAGCGTCCGTTGGCCTCCCGTGCGCTGATCAATGGCCATGGCGCGTCGGTGAGCACCAACCCCTCCACCGGCCAATTGGCGGTGGGGATGGCTGCGCCTCTGCGCCGCGATCTGCAGGTTGAACTGCCGCTCAGTTGCGCCGACGGTACCACGCCTACGACGGCGACGGTTACGCTGGGTAGCGCCAGTTTCCCGCTGAGCGAGACGCTCGCAGGGAGTGGCATC
>NZ_NQWI01000283.1 GCF_002532535.1 Candidatus Viridilinea mediisalina | reverse complement strand
ATGGTCTTCCAGAAATTAATCCGCTATCCCAGTCCAACATACTGTAAAAGCTTTGGCGACCCGGTCGTGAAGGAGGCAAAGAATCTATCAAGCTGTGTTCGCATGTCTTCGAGTGAGTCCGCCCAGCGATGCAGATGCGTCACTTCTTGTCGCATTAATCGCCAAATTTTTTCAATAGGATTACACCACGATGCATACGTGGGCAACGGCACCAGTTGGATCGGGAGGCGAATCCCATCCATGCGACGCACCGCACGCAGACTTGGGGTCGCGGGCCAGTGTCCCGGGCGTGAGAACATCCACGGGGTCGTTTGCGGTTCAAGATCCGCCAGCACATCTGCATGAAAATGAACCGGCCAATTATCCAAGACCACAAAGATCCGTTCTGCCTGAGGGTATGCCGCACGCAATTGCTGGTAGAACGCCACGAGGGTCGCAAGGCTGATCGTGTTGGCACGCCGCACGACCACTTGTCCCGTCACCACATCCAAACTTCCCACGATCCGCACCTCACTATCAGCGGCCAAACTCCGTTCAGCGCGCACCTGATCCGCTCCGGCTCGGCCATAGTTTGCAGCAAGGGTTGGTTGGCGGGTGACCGTTACTTCATCCAGATAGACCGTGACGATCTGATCGGGATGAGCATGTGCATACCCAATGACTTCCTCAATAATCGCCAATTTCGCCGCATAGTTCGGATCGGGACTATGCACATGACTTCGTGCACGTTGCCACGTAATCCCCAACCGTTCCAAGATATACGCCACGCCGCTCAAGGAGGTATCTTTCAACCACAGCAATTGACTCCGAATGGCATCCAAACTCCATCGCGTTTGCGTGAGTCCGCACTGTCGTGGATCACAGCGCACGAGATGTTCGATCTCCGTCGCCGCTACCTCAGGATCATGGTGCTCAGGGAGAAAAAGCGGGCTTGCGCCCGCGTCCATCACGAATGGGAAGCCCATCAAACCCCTCGGCTTCCCAGCGGTTTAGCCAGATATACACCGTTTCGGGATGCCGGGGGACGAGTAAACGTTCCCGCGCCACCACGGCTGGTGGGACGCCAGACGCAATCAACAGCAAGGCCGCTGCACGTTCACGCAGATAGGGTTGCGGCGCATGTGCGCGTAGGTACTCCAGTTCCTGTCGTTCTTCCTCCCGTAACAAAAGGGTTCGGCGTGCAGGCATGAGAACCTCCTCAGAAAGGCTTGACACTTCTGCGAGTTATTATACCGGATTATTTACTGGAACACCAT
>NZ_NQWI01000096.1 GCF_002532535.1 Candidatus Viridilinea mediisalina | reverse complement strand
ACTGGCGTTGGAGTGCCGGCTTTAGCCGGCTAAAGCCGGCACTCCAACGCGTGCCCACTAGCTTTTCAGACAGCTTCTAAACACGAGGCTTTTCCACCAAAATAAAATAACTACCACAGCGCATCCAGCCAAAGAGCCAGAGATCCAGTTCCATCATCAGGGTAATGGCCTTGAGCGCAAGGTAGACGGGGCTGCCAGGGCGCAGTTGGCGACGGACACGGCGACGAGCGCGAATTTCGCGGGCGACACCAGCAGGCTGAGGTGTTGCCTCAGCGCTTTTGGCCTGCGTCACAGGCTGCGAGCGGCGACCGAGGGCTGCTTCGCCCAGCTTCATGACAATATGCTCAACAAAGGTGGTAAAGAGGCTATTCCAAAAGATCACCTTGACCGGACGCAGACCGGCGCGCTCAAAGGCGGCCAAGACATCCTCCCAGGTTTCGAGCGCCTTGATGTGATCCGATTTACGCCGTGCTTCCCGCGAAAAATCGTAGACTCCGGCACGCACAAAGAGCCGTCCGATCCGTCGGCTGATGTTGATCAACGGCTGGATCGGTGACAGCTCACGGGTGTTTGAAAAGGCCAGCATGCGCCCACCTGGGCGCAGGATCCGCGCACTCTCAGCGAGGTAGGTATCAATCACCTCGCGGGGGAAATGCTCCAGGATGTCAATCGCGAACGCCTTATCGAAACTGCCGTCGGCAAAAGGCAAACTGCGCGAATCGGCTTGCGCGAGTGCCACCTGGGTAAGCGCCTGATCGGCAAAGAGGGTGGCGGGATCGCTGCCCACCATCAACCCAACCTGGTCTGCGTTCCAAACCGCGTGTTTAGCACTCCCACAGCCATTATCGAGTACCACATCGGTGGACTGGAAGGCGAGCAAACGGCGCAGCGTGCGATCACGCACCCCCGCCGCGAGCAACGCCGGGGCCAATTCGCGGTAATCCAACTCCTCGGCCAACTCCGCCTCATCGGTGACATACTTAGAGACATAGTCGTAGGCAGCACCACTGGGCATGAGATCGATATAGCCAGCATGGATCGGATAGACAGTATGGCAACCGGCACAATGCAGCCCAGCAGCCTCGACAAACAGATCGCGTGAACGACAGGTCGGACATTGGAGCAGAGGAAAGAGTTTGCGGATAAGCATAGTGAACGTTATCTTACCCGATCTCGCCAATGCGTCAATCCGGGGGTTGGGTGAGGCTTCGCCTCCCTCAAAAAAACCTTTTGTTCGGTTTTGGCGGCTTCGCCGCCAAAACCGAACAAAAAACGAAGTTTGGGGCGTAGCCCCAACGCAGGTTTTAGAGGCTGTCTGAAAAGTCTATGAACTGGCGTTGGAGTGCCGGCTTCAGCCGGCTGAAGCCGGCACTCCAACACGTACCCACTAGTTTTTCAGACAGCTTCTTAGGGCAGCAGCCCGAAACCTCATGCACATGGGGCGTAGCCCCAACGAGGTTATGACAAAAAAGATATTGCACACCGCGCATTATTTTGTAATCATGAATGGCAACCTGCAATCTACAATCCGCAATCTGCAATCTACAATCCGCAATCTACAATTAAGGAGACCACCAATGAGCATCCTTCATCTTTCTGGCGTGCGCCTCTTGCTACCTTGCATTGCTTCCAGCCTATTGGCAATCGGGATGCTGGTGGGGCGGAACTACATGGGTCATCAGGGCTACTGGTTTCTGATCTGGAACCTCTTTTTGGCTTGGCTGCCCTATTGTGCAGCGATCTGGATGGCCTGGGTAGTCCAGCGGAAGCAGACCAGCCTTTGGTTAACCCTGCTACCGATAGGCATACTTTGGATCCTCTTCTTACCCAATGCCCCCTACCTTCTGACCGACATCGTGCATATTTTCGGCATGCACTTCGTCTGGTGGTACGACATTGGCATTCTCTTCAGCTTTGCCTGGGCAGGTTTGCTCTTGGGGGTGGCCTCATTGCACATTATGGCCGAACTGATTGCGACGCGCTATGGTTGGTTGGCAGGCTGGGGCGTTGTGCTAGTTACCGCCGGGCTCAGCGGTATCGGCGTCTATGTTGGCCGCTTTCTACGCTGGAACTCGTGGGACGCCATTCTACGCCCGCGCATTTTGGCCCACGATCTGCTGAACATCTTCAGTGATCCAAGCACCTACCCCCGGCTGATTGGGGTCAGTGGCTTTATTGCCTGCGTCATGCTGGTTGGCTACCTGATGATTATTAGCGTGCAACCACGCAACATCAGCAATAGCCAAAAGGTGTAGCTTCACACCTATGCAAGCTTGCGCCCCCACAACTTGCCTACGTGTGGTACGATAGCACATACCAAAAATCAGCGTGATATGGTACAGAACCTATGGGCCACCAAGAGCATGAAGAGCGAGCCAAAGCTGAACGGAGCGGTGCGTTACCCTGTGGCGTACTTACCATCAGCGATACTCGTAGTCCCGAAACCGATACGAGTGGGAGCGCCATTCGCGCAGCCCTCACCGCAGCAGGCCATGATGTGGTAAGATATGGCGTAGTGCATGATGAACCTGATGTCATTGTAACTCTCGTCAAGAGCTACGCTGCCGAGGGTTGCAAGCTGGTCATTACCAACGGTGGTACCGGCATTGCCCGTCGCGATAGTACCATAGACGCCATCGAGACGCTGCTCGACAAACGTCTACCTGGTTTCGGTGAAATCTTTCGTATGCTCTCATACGCTGAGATTGGGCCAGCCGCTATGCTCTCGCGGGCTACCGCTGGTGTGCATCAAGGAGCACTCATCTTCTGTCTACCCGGTTCGCTTGCAGCCGTACAGTTGGCATTAGAGCAGTTGCTCATACCACAACTCGATCACCTCGTCTGGGAGACGGTACGATCGTGATCGCGTGGTAACAAATATCTGGTATAGTATAGAACATCGCAGCGTCAATTCTGCCGTTCTCTGCGTAGCTGTGTAAGGAGCCAGAGAGCCCATGACCTCAGTAGAAGCCTTCCGCGGCCTGCACTACCCCAATAGGATCGGTCGTCTCTGCTTCCTGTCGCTTGAAGAGGTGATGGGCGCCAATGGCGTTAAGGCTCTGCTGCGTTTGGCTGAGCTAAACCAGTATCTCGAAGCCTACCCACCCAACGATCTGAAACGCGAATTTCCCTTTGAGGCGATCTCTCAGTACTCGGTTGCGCTCGGAACCATGTACGGGCCGCGCGGTGCGCGTGGCCTTGAGCTTCGTGCGGGGCGTGTCGCCTTCACGCTTGGCCTCAAAGAGTTTGGCCCCCTGCTTGGTATGGCCGACTTGGCCCTCAAGCTGATGCCAATCACCATGAAGCTGAAGATCGTACTTAACGCCACCGCCCAAACATTTGACCGCTTTAGCGATCAGTCAAGCCATGTCGAAGAGGAGCGCGGCCAGTTCGTCTATCACATCACCCGCTGCTCCAATTGCATCACCCGCCCCGAACCCGGCCCCGTCTTCTACATTGCCCGTGGCATTATCGAAGAGGCTACCGCTTGGGTCTCCGGCGGACGCCGCTTCGCTGTTGAGCAGTGTTCCTGTATGGCCCAAGGGGCATCAACCTGTAGCTTCAACATTAGTAAAGAACCGCTTGAGTAGTTGCCGCTTGGCAGTACTCATTGGTTGGTACCGTGGCGTAGGGTTGTGCGGAGGGGTTCTGTTACCCCTCCGTCTTTTCCCGTTTGATCGCCTAGCAACCCCTCCCTATGCGCTGGCTTGTACTGAAACTGATTCGCTTCTACCAGTTGGCTATTTCGCCTTGGTTGCCACCGAGTTGTATCTATACGCCTACCTGCTCCCAATATGGGCTTGAGGCGGTGAGTAAGCATGGTGTGCTCAAGGGCGGTTGGCTGACCCTCAAGCGCATTGCCCGTTGTCACCCCTTTGCCAAGGGAGGGCACGATCCGGTGCCGTAGGGGTGAGAACAGGCGAACAGAGGAACAGGTGAATAGAGAACAGGCGAACAGAGGAACAGGCGAACAGGAGAACAGGAGAACAGAGAACAGGCGAACAGACTACTTCGCCTCTTCGCCTCTTCGCCTCTCCGCTGCTTCGTTTCTTCGCCTCTCCCAGCCACATGCAACCTTTAGCCTACCGTGTTCGTCATACTTAATACCGGGCGCACTCAGTCCAAAGTCGTGGCCCGCCATCTGCCCCTTGGGCGATGCCCGTTGGCTTACCATGTGCAATACTAAGAGCCACGAGGGAATGATGACGGCGCGTAGCGCCAGGAAAGGGTGAAACCGGTGGCTGAACCATCGCGTGAACTGATAAGACTGGCCCAACAGGGTGACCAGCACGCCCTGACCCAATTGGTGCTAGGGCAGCAGCACTATGTGTATAGCATTGCGATGAGTGTGCTGAAGAATCCGGAGGATGCCGCTGACCTTTCCCAGGAGGCGTTCATCCGCTTGTTCCGTGCGCTTCCACAATACAATGGCGAAAGCCGCTTTACCACATGGCTCTATCGGCTGGTGGTGAACCTCTGCCGTGATGAGTTGCGCCGCCGTGGCCGCCAAGTGCCGATTATGCCCCCTAACCCCGATGAGGAGCAGAGCGATCAGATGGCGAGTGTGGCCGATGAAGATCGCTGGAGCGATCCGGCTCAAGCGTTGGCTTCTCGTGAATTGCGTAACCAAGTACGCCAAGCCCTTGAGCAACTTGAAGAACACTATCGCCTCGTGTTGGCGCTCTACTACTTTGAGGATATGCGGTATACCGACATCTCCGACGTCCTCGATATTCCGCTCAATACGGTGAAGAGCCACATCCGTCGTGGCAAAGAGCGCCTTGCAGCAATTATGGAGACACAAGAACAACCTCCATCTGCACATAGCATCGCTCAAGCGAACCAGACGGAACATTGTGGTCCTTGCCCAGGAGCAGCACCGCTACGCTTGATGTTTGGAGGCACAGGGAGGTAATGCAATGAACCCAACGCCCCAAGAACCGAACCGTGATCCTGATGATGGCTTGGATGCGCTGCTACGTCAAGAAACGCGCTGGGAGGCACCACCTGATCTGACGCTGCGCCTGCTTAACCTTGTGCCAGGTGCCCCGCTGATGCCTAGCCTCCCACCTCAGCCTCAGCCCAAGCCATGGTACAGTACCCTCGTGCTTGTTCTCACTGCCATTGCCGTTGGGCTTTCGCTCGCAGTTGCATGGCAACTCTACGCTACCCTTGGTGCCGAATTGGGGCTTACCGCCATCTTTGAACAACTGCGCCACGCGCCACTCATCGGCATGCAGCGCCTCTATGAGGCCGTTCCCATGTCACAATATGCAATCGAGGTACTCCTCGCCGTCCGTGAGCAATTGCATTGGCTGCTGTTAGCACTTGTTCTCTGGTTGGCTTTTGATGGCTGGAAGCCATCCCTGAAGCGCGTAAGGTAGGAGGTTAGGAAGTAGGAAATAGGAAGTAGGTTGGCGGCACAGGATGCGCTGCATGCCCCCCAAATAGTACAAGCGTATGGGAACGTAGTTCCCATACGCTTGTATTGTTTCTGGCACGGGTTCACTTGCCGGGATGTGGGGGAACCATGTTCCCCCACTAATCTTGGGACGCCATGTTCGGCAATCGGCAATCGGCAATCTACAATCGTAAATGGTATTAGATGCGCTCGCGGGCACGGTGCAAACGCCACGTCCGCGTGAAGAGCGTCATGCCCAGCAGCAGAATGCCCAAGAAGGGTACGCCTGTACGCGTATCGGGCAACGGAGCAGCGGTTGGCGGTTCACCAGCCGCAGCAACAGGTTCTGCCGTGGCGGTCGTGGCTGTGACTGTGGCTGTGGTTGGTGTTGGGGATGCCCCAGCGGCGACTGGCTCTGCTACCGTATCGGTAGGCTCCGGGGATTCGGTTGCAACTGCCGTTGCAGCAGTAGCCGTGGGGGACGGATCGGTCGCGGGAACCCCTGTAACCAACTGGCCAACCGTGGGTTGCAACGAGCCAACCACCTGCACCGAAACGATGTTAGAGAAGAGCGCCTGCGCGAGGCCGTCATAAAGCAGTTGGCCTTGAGCCACCAGGAGCGTTCCAGCCGCAACGTTGGGCCTAATGCGCGTTGCAATGGTCAACTCAACCCCTTCGCCGGGCGCAAGTTGTTCGAGGCGCTGGACAATCTCTTGACCATTCAAGCTAGGATCGGCCCCACGGTCGGCACGCGCATCAAGCACCTCAAGGTTATCGGGCATCACCACACGTAGCGCAAGGTTACGCATGGTTGCGTCTTGGCTCACTTGGCTTACCAGGACAGCATTGTCAGCAACAGGCAAGAAGAACACCTTCTGGCCAGACAAACTGCCACTGGCAGCTCCACCATGCGTATTGCGTAGCACGAGGGTATAGTTGACCTGCTGGCCAGGGTAGGCGCTCCCCCAATCGCTGGCCATGCGGAAGAAGAGATCGCCTTCACGGGCCATGCCACTAATGACCGTGGGGGCAGTTGTTGCTTCAGCCTCGGGACTAGCTTCTGGCGTTGGCACAGCTTGAGTAGGCGCAACGGCAGGTGGCACCACTTGGGGCGGTGGCGGCGGAGCGGTGGGACGCACTACCGGAGGCGCTGGCGCTGGCGCTGGTGGCGGCGGCGGTGGTGGTGGCGGTAGCGGCGGTTCAGTTGGCAACACCCCCGGATCAGGCGGTGCCGGTGGCGCTAACGGATAGTCCGTCGGCGGCGGTGGCGGCGGTGCCGGCGCACCTGGTGGTGCTGGAGGCGGCGGCTGCGGATCACTCGGCGGCGGCGGCTGCGGATCACTCGGCGGCGGCGGCTGTGGATCACTCGGCGGCGGCGGCTGCGGATCACTCGGCGGCGGCGGCTGCGGATCGCTCGGCGGCGGCGGCGCAGCCGTGGGTGGCGGTGGCGGCTCCGCAGTAGGCGGAGGCACTGGGGTCTCAGTCGCACCCGGCACCGGGGTCTCAGTCACACCCGGCACTGGCGTTGCGATAGGCGACTGATCGGGAGGTATCGTATTGGTAGGCGGCGGTGGCTGCACCGGATCGCCACTTACGCGCACACTCACCGAAGCACTCGCCCCGTTCACTGAAGCAGTATTGGGAATAACCGTACCAGCGGCTACGGTTGTACGCACCCGTACCTGGATCGTCACGCCCGCTGGTTCTTCGGCAGAGACATTCAGGGTACAACGCACAGTCTGACCAGATGAACAGCTTCCAGCAGATGTGCTAACACTCGAGAACTCCAAATTGCTATCAAGCACATCTTCCAAGGTAAACTGTGAAGTACCGGAACGTGTTGAGATAACCTGAATACTATAGCTAAACTGCTGACCAGGCGCAGCCTCGCGCAACGAGGAATTCTTGATAACTCGCAAGCCCTCAACTGTAGGCGACGGTATCGGCGATGGGGTTACAGGTTCACTCGTGGGCGTCTGCGTAGGGTCGCCATTGATGGCCGTGGGTGTCACCGTCGCATCGCCATTGATGGCCGTGGGCGTCTGCGTAGGGTCGCCATTGATGGCCGTGGGTGTCACCGTCGCATCGCCATTGATCGCCGTGGGTGTCACCGTCGCATCGCCATTGACCGCCGTGGGCGTCACCGTCGCATCGCCATTGACCGCCGTGGGTGTCACCGTCGCATCGCCATTGACCGCCGTGGGTGTCACGGTTGCTTCGTCTGTTGCTTCCGCCGTCGGCGTATCGGCAGGTTCAGGCGTATTCGTTGGGGTACGGGTACGGGTCGGTGCCTGTTGGATCTCTGCCGACGACGTTGGTGTAGGCGTATCGGCCCGGAGGGGCGTAGAGGTAGGTATCACAACCGGCGTATCGGTGGGTGGTGGCCCAACCCCACCATTGCCTTCGCCGGTACCCGGAGTAGGCGCGGGTGGTACTGGCGTCGCGGGAGCCCCTCCTGGGGCGGGTTCACCATTCTCACCGTTGCTTGGTTCACCATTCTCGTCGTTGGTGGGCGCACCATTCTCGCCGTTAGTCGGATCACTCTCGGCAGCAGGCACTGGTGGCGCGAAGATCAGGCGTGATGCTTCGGCGTAGAGCGGAAAGGCGATCATGATCACGCTGACAACAATGAGCGTGATCTCCCACGGCGTCCAGCGCGCCGGTCCACGGCTGGGCGGTGACGGGTGCCCCCGTTTAGGAGACTGCATATCAACTCCTCGTTCGTAACCAACCACAAGGCGAAGCCTTGCCTAGAGCGGATGGGCCTCTGCCAAATCGGCAACAACAATCAGGCGTTGCAAATCCCAATTGGTACAGGTAATCAAGGTGAGTACTGGGGTGGGTGTAGGTGCCATGACTTCAACCTGGTGGGGCCAGACATTGACTAGGCTACGCACATGGTAGGTATAGCGCCAATTGCCGGTCTCAACCACCACCTGATCGCCCGGCTTCAGGCGACCAAGGTCGCGGAAGACGGCACCACGCAACCCAGCGTGGCCTGAGATGACGCTATTGCCCACCAGCCCGGGCAACGCGGTGCCGTGGTGGTAGCCCGCAGCATATTCAGCCACCTGCCAGACACCATTGCTCAAAAAGACTTCATCAACCCGCATTGAGGCATCAATGGATGGGAGATGCAGGCGTTGAGGGCGCGGATCCGTTGTTGCCGTTGCACTACGTTCGTGCATAGGCTGTGGCACCAAAAAAGCATCGCGCTGGCTCGGCAGATCGGCTGAGGCTTCAAGGCCATCTTCGGGCCGTGTGAAGGGCAGGGCCAGCCCAAGTTGATCGGTAGTCTCAAGCGTTTGGGCATGACTCACCGCTACGTTAGAAGCAAGCTCAACGGGGGCAGTATGTGCTGCGTTCCGCGCATAGAGCCAATCACGCCCATAGCCATCGGCCAGCCAATAGACAAAGGCTGCGAGGACAGCCACCACCAGGACACGCTCAACCACCGAGAGGGCGCGATCAACCCAGGTACGAAAAAGAAAACCGCGCAACGCCTCGGCACGCTGTTGCGTAGTCGAACGCAGACGGGTCGGGCGCATCTGACCACAACGGCTCGGCACCTCACTAGTCAGCAAGGCGCTGAGGATATCATCTTCTTGGGGTTGTTGGGAGGGAGTTGAACGGGCCATGCCTCAGACTTCGCGCAGGTCGCGGGGGGCACACGATAAGCCAAGCGTGCTTGGCTAGGGGTAGTGTGTATTATAAAGGCAGCACTGCTGAGATGCAACACATTCTCATCATGATCAACGTTGATTTTGGTAAAAATCCCTAGGGGTTGTTGGGGCTGCGCCCCGCCGCTGGCTGAGCCTGTCGAAGCCAAGCTTCGCCTCCCACGCACTCCCACAGAGGAGTAATGTGCAAGGTATTGACAAAAGCTTTGCAAAAGGTGTATAATACCCAAGCATCGAGCATGCTCAACCAATAACTATGGTAAGGATAGTTTCAAGCCACGTTACCGTTTGGAGGCATGCAGCGCATCCTAATGCCACAAACCTATCTTCTATTTTCTCGTTTCTATATCCTTACCCATGTAGGAAAACCATTATGCTTACCGCAACTCGCCGCTTCGAGTTTTCAGCAGCCCACCGCTACTGGCGCGATGACTGGAGCCAAGCAGAGAATCAGCGCGTCTTTGGGAAATGTATCAGCCCCTATGGCCACGGGCATAATTATACCCTTGATGTTACCATTACAGGTACCCTCGATCCGCGCACGGGCATGGTTATGAATATGACCGAGCTGAAGGCGTTGGTGAATGAGGTACTGGAGGAGTTTGACCACAAGCACCTCAATGAGGATACGCCCTATTTTAAGGATCAGCTTCCTACCACCGAGAATCTTGTGCGCGTCCTTTGGCAACTGATCGCAGCTCACCTGCCCACCGTCGCCCGCCTCGCCCACCTGCGCATCTACGAACAACCCGACCTCTGGGCCGACTATGATGGTGCGGAGGAGACCACCTTCGCCCGCGCCTATAGTTTTGCCGCCGCCCATCGCCTGCACGCTCCTGCGCTTTCTGCTGAGGAGAACCGGGCTGTGTATGGCAAGTGCAACAACCCCAATGGCCACGGGCATAACTATACGCTTGAAGTGAGTGTGACTGGCCCCCACGATCCCGCAACAGGCATGGTGATCGATCTGGAAGCAATGGATCGCAGCGTGCGTGCCGTACTCGACCAACTCGATTTTTGCCATCTGGATCATGAAGTAGCCGCGTTTGCCGACAAGCCCTCGACCGCTGAGAACATTGTCGTCTACCTTTGGGACGAACTCGCGCCCCGCTTTGAGGGACGCCTGAGCCACCTCAAGCTCTGGGAGACCCGTAAGAATGTCTTTACCTATACCGGGCCACACTCGGTTTGAAAGAATGGAAAACCCTATGCCCAGCTTCCATACCAATGGACACCACCATACCGTTGCCGACTTTGACGAGCATGAGTACGAGCCGCTGATCGTGCGTGGACGCGGCAAGCTTGAGGGGGTTAGTTATAGCTCCGACCCCCGCACCGAGCATGCGGTGCGCGAAATCCTGATTGGCATCGGCGAACAGCCCGAACGCGAGGGGCTGCTCAAGACCCCCGCACGCGTGGCGAAGATGTACGCCGAATTGACCGCAGGTTACCATGTTGACCCCGATGCGCTGATCAACGATGCCATCTTTAGTGTGAGCTACGACGAGATGGTGTTGGTGAAGAATATTGACTTTTCGAGCCTCTGCGAACACCATATGCTCCCCTTTATGGGCCAGGTGCATGTGGCCTATATCCCACAGGGCAAAGTGGTGGGCCTCAGTAAAATCCCGCGCATTGTCGAGATGTTTGCCCGACGGTTGCAGGTGCAGGAGCGCATGACCGTGCAGATCGCCGACTTCATCAATGATCGGCTCGAACCGATGGGCGTAGCGGTGGTGGCTGAAGGGGTGCATATGTGCTCGGTGATGCGGGGCGTCAAAAAAGCCAACGCCAGCATGGTCACCTCGGCGATGCGCGGTATCTTCCGCGACGACCCCAAGACCCGCGCTGAATTCATGGCTCATGTCGGTCGGCCACGCTCCTTTGAGGGGTAGTAGAGAGTTACGTCAGGTGTTTGGGGCGGCTTCGCCGCCCCAAACACCTGACGTTAAGCTTTTGAGAAAGACCATCAATGACTCAACCAAAAACCATCCTGATTACCGGCGCGAGTCGTGGGATTGGGCGCGCAAGCGCGTTGGCCTTAGCCAACTCTGATGTGCGTCTCGTTTTAGCAGCGCGTTCTAGTGACCTCTTGGCCGAAACAGCGGGTGCTGCCGCTGCATTGGGCGCTCAGGTTAGCGATATGGCCTGTGATGTAACCCAAGAGGGCGATGTGCGGGCGCTCATGGCCCACGCGGCCTACGAGGGTGCGATTGATGTAGTGATCCACAGTGTCGGCGCGGCCCTCGTGAAGCCCTTCGAGCAGATTAGCCTTGCCGAATGGGAAGAGCAACTGCGGGTGCAACTCACGAGCCTCTTTCTGATCTGTAAATACAGCATGCCCCACCTGCACCGTGGCAGCCTACTGATCAACATTGGCTCGATTGCAGCCAAGCAAGCCTTCCCCGGCTGGGCCGCCTACAGCGCAGCGAAACACGCTACCCTTGGGCTGCTCGGCTCACTACGTGAAGAGCTGCGCCCACGCGGTATCCGCGTCACCTCGCTGCTTCCTGCCGCCACCGACACATCCCTCTGGGACAACGTGCCCGGCGAGTGGAACCGGGGTAATATGCTGCAACCCGAAGAGATTGCCGCCACGATTGTCAGCCTCGTCAACACCCCAGCCCACGTTGCGGTCGAAGAGGTAAGCATTGGACATGTGGTGGGTAAGTTATAGCATAGAGTAGCCTACGCTACCCGCCGCCGCACGCGGCGACGCATCTGCCAACGCCAAACAATATCGCGTTGCTGCTGCGGGCGGAAGTGTACCTCCTCATCCTCTGAGGTAGGTACTGCTTGCGCCTGCGCTTCGGTTTCCGTCTGGTTGCGTGACTCTGCTTGGGCTGTTGTTGCGCTTGGATTCACCATCTTAGTACCTTAGTGAAGGATACAGAAACGAGAAAATAGAAAATAGGCTTGCGGCATCAGGATGCGCTGAATGCCTCCAAACGGTAACGTGGCATGAAACCATCCCCTTTGACGGCGAAGCCGCCAACGGGGAAGAAAAAGTGATAGCTAAAAATACGCCCTCTACTAGTAAACCGTACCAACAACCAGAAAGTTACGCTTTGATGAATAGATTGTCATCTAGCCTACACCAGAGGAAGCTTGCTATAATATGGTTGAGCGTACTGTGTATGCAGGGGACACATACGCTGTGAGTGTGTCCCTATGTGAGGAGTGGTGTTACTATGGCTCAATTTATGAGTAAAGTGGCGCTGGTGACAGGTGGCGCGTCGGGGATTGGGCGGGCAACGGTGCTTGCGTTTGCCCAACATGGGGCGAAGGTGGTCGTGGCCGATATGGATGAGGCGGGTGGCAATGAGACGGTTGCCCTCGCACGCGCCGCGAATACCGATGCCCTCTTTGTACGTACCGATGTCTCTCAAGCTGCCCAAGTCCAAGCCCTCATCGCTGCGGCTGTGGAACAGTTTGGGCGGATTGATTTTGCTTTGAATAACGCTGGCATCGCGGGGAATCAGGCGCTGCTTGCCGATTACCCCGAAGAATCATGGGATCGCGTGATTGATATTAACCTCAAGGGTGTCTGGCTCTGTATGAAGTATGAGCTGCAACAGATGCTCAAGCAGGGCGGTGGGGTGATTGTCAATACCTCTTCAACCGCAGGCCAGAGTGGCTCACGCGGTGTTGCCGCCTATGTCGCCAGCAAACATGGCGTCGTAGGGCTCACCAAGGCGGCAGCTCTCGAATATGCACGCAAAAATATTCGCGTCAACGCCATCCTGCCCGGCACCATCCATACGCCCCTGATTGACACCTTTACCGGCGGTGATGACCGCATCATGCAACAATTTGTCGAAGCTGAACCCATAGGTCGCCTGGGCCGCCCTGAAGAGGCTGCCAATGCCGTCATCTGGCTCTGCTCCGATGGCGCCTCGTTTGTGACTGGGGCTACTCTGGCGGTTGATGGGGGACGTTTAGCCTAATCCCATTTCAGATTGTAGATTGCAGATTGCAGATTGCCGAACATGGCGTCCCAATGAGCTTTTGTGTCCTTGATGAGGCGGCATGTTCAAGGGTAATTGGTATAAATTAGGGTAGGAAATAGGAAGAATTATGGCTCTCCAATTTGGCACCTTTGTGCCCCAAGGTTGGCGCCTCGACCTCATGGAACTGAACGATCCGATTGAGAAGTATGAGGCTATGACCCGTGTTGCTACTGCGGTTGATGCTATGCCGGTCTATGATTCGATCTGGGTCTATGACCATTTTCATACTGTGCCCCGCATCGAACAAGAGACGGTCTTTGAGGCGTGGACAATTACTGCGGCGCTTGCCCGCGATACCAAACGGGTCAAGTTGGGCCAGATGGTTACCTGCATTGGCTACCGCAACCCCGCCCTCGCCGCCAAGATCGCCTCTACCGTGGATGTCCTGAGCCACGGGCGGCTCTATTGCGGGATTGGGGCAGGTTGGTACGAACACGAATGGCGCGCCTATGGCTATGGCTTCCCTGAAACCCGCGACCGCATGCGGGCGTTCCGCGAAGCCACCCAGATCATGGTGAAGCTTTGGACTGAGGAGACGCCTACGTTTGAGGGTGAATACTTCCAGATCCATGGCGCTATCAATGAACCCCGTGGCGTCCAGAAGCCCCATCCCTCCCTCTGGATCGGCGGCGGTGGCGAGCAGGTCACCCTGAAGTTGGTGGCGCAGTATGGGAACGCGGCCAATGTCTTGGGCGATCCGGCCACCATTCGCCACAAATGGGACGTTTTGCGTCAGCACTGTGACACGGTTGGCCGCGACTACGCGACGATTATTAAGTCTACCAATGCCAACATTGTCTTCCTCAAGCCGGGAGATGATCTCACTCGGGCAACGGAAGCGGTGCGTGCGACCTACAGGTGGAGCGTTGAGGATCTGCAGCGCAACGCGATTGTGGGCGAGCCAGCCTATGTGGTTGAACGCCTCGCCGCGCTGCGCGATGCTGGCGCTGATTACTTTATCACCTATTTCCCACGGATTGCCTACGATCACACGCCGTTGCATATCTTTGCGGAGGAGGTGGCACCGCTGCTATAGAGTTGGAGCAGAGCTACAGAGATATTCACCACAGAGACACAGAGGACACAGAGAGGTATACAGTATGGCTAGCGTCATTATTGACATTCGCTCCGCTGCAAACTCTGTGCGCTCGGTGCCTCTGTGGTGAAAGCCTCTGTAACTCTGCGCTTCGCGTCACCGCCGCTGGCGCGCAATCCAGCGGGCGAGGAGTGGTACGCGGAAGTGGAGGCCGTCTTCGCCTTCGCTGAGGAGTTCGCGTTCGAGGTAGAGCGTCACCAAGACCTCGCGCAGCGCGGTGTCGCGGATGGTGCTGGGGGTGCCGCCACGGGCTAGGTGGTGCAGAAGTTGCTGCGCGGCGGCTTGGTCGGGGCTGATGTTGAGCAGCCATTCCCAGATGCTGTGGAGGCCGGTGTCGCTGGCTTCAAAGAGCCTGGGGATGGCGGCATCAAGCGCTTCGGGGCCGAAGGGGGTGCCTGGTGGACTGTCGAGGGGCAGGCGGCGCCGTTCGGCGTTGTAGCCGCTGAGTAGCGCGTAGCCGAGTGCATGCAGCATATAGGGCTGCCCGCCGGTCAGGTAGAGCGCATGCTCGAGCGCGTCGTCGCTGTAGACCCCCGGGGGGAAGTTGGGATGGGGCTGGCTGAGGACGCGCTTGGCATCTTCGGGATCGAGGTAGCTCACCGCGATCTTCTGCACGCTCTTGAGCGCCTCGCGCCAGTGGGGGTTGCACTCGTTGAGCGTTGAGGTGCCGCAGAGCGCCACGGCGATGCGCGGGTGATGCTGGATGAGGCTGCGGATCAGGTTGAAGATGCGCTCATCGATCCGTCCGTGTTCTACCGCTTTGTCAATATGGTGGAATTCATCGAGGCTCAGCAGGAGCCAGCGTTGCGCTCCGAGTTGCGTCTCTACCGCGCTGATCCACTCCGCGAAGCAGCGGTAGGGATCGCTGCGTAGCTCGGCTTCAGGTAGCGGCGGCAGAGCCAAGGGGTCTGTTGCTCTCTGTGCCGCCTCTTGTATACCCTTTGTGCAACTGAGGAGCAGCCCCGCCGCATCTTCCGCGTTAGCGTGGCTCTGCATATCGAGAAAGACGGGAATGATGCGCGCCCCCAGGCGGCGCGGAAACTGTTGCAGCGCCGAGGTCTTGCCGGTACGCGGCTGGCCCAAGAGCAGCGGTGTGATCCGCATTGCGGAATTGGCTAGGAGATCCTCTAGCGTGCGAAAGAGATCGCTACGCCCGTGGAAGGAGGGAGCGCCCGCCTCAAGCACATTCCCTGGGCTATAGTAGAGCGGCAGCTCGCCGCTGCGCCGCAACTGCTCCGCCTGCTCCTGCGCCGCATCGTTCAACAACCGCTCCCAACTCTGGAGCGCCGCCGCATAGGCCAGCATACGTCCGCCGCTGCGGTTGAGCAGCGTAAGCTGCTGCTGCACCACCGCCACCTGATCACGCAGCCCATGCTCACGGGCGGTATAGGTAGCGGCCCCCAGCCCCTCGGCCACCGCGCGGCTCACCTGGCACAACGTAGTCAAGAGCGCCTGCTCATCATCAGGCAGCCCGGCAGCGGGCAGCCACGCCACAGCCGCAGCAAAGCCCGCGACGCGCTCTGGCGTCGTAGAGCGCTCCAACTCCGCCTGCACAATCAACTGCAACGCTTGGGGCACCACCCACCCCTGGCGCAGCGACGCGCCCACATCGGCCAGCGCCGCCTGGCACGCCGCGCGGTCGCGCTGCGCCAAGAGCGCCACATGCTCGGCTAGGCCATAGAGCGGCAACTGGATCACCTCATCAAAGTGGAGCGGCTGACGCCGCCAGAGGCGCGCCGCCGCCGCCGGCTCGCGCTGCGCCCGCCCACTAAGCCACATGCTCCAGAGGAGTTCAACGAGGTAGAGGGGCAGGCGCAGGAAGCTGATGATGAAGGCAACGCCCCCGGCAACGCCCCAGGCAACGCCCCAGGCAACGCCCACGGCAACGCCCACGGCAACGCCCACGGCAACGCCCACGGCAACGCCCACGGCAACGCCCACGGCAACGCTCCAGGCAACGATCCAGGCAACGCTCCAGGCAACGCTCCAGGCAACGCTCCAGGCAACGCCCCAGGCAACGCCCCAGGCAACGCCCCAGGCAACGCCCCAGGCAACGCCCCAGGCAACGCCCCAGGCAACGCCCCAGGCGATCAGAAAAATTTGATCCGCGACTGGGGCTAAGAAAGCAAGGGGAAGGCGGCTGAACACCACCGCAATCAGGCCATCTAAACCGGGTATGAAGCGAACCAGGAGTGGCCCTCCCAAAAAGAGCAGCAGCAAGAAGAGCAAAAAGCCCCCAGTCCACCCTCCCGCCCGCTCAGGGAAGCGTTGGTGCAAACCATCGCTGATGGCGCTGCCCAGCGTCCAGCCGAAGACCACCAAGAGGGCGGATCCCCAGTTGAAACCATCGGGCAGCAAGAGGCTGAGCAGGCCCCCGAGCAGTAGCGTGCCGCCGAGGGGCATTGTGAGCAGCAGCAGACGACGGGCGCGGCAGAGCGCCTGGAAGCGCGGATCGGCGGCGACGGCGTCGCGCACCTGCCACACCTGTAGATCCTCATCGAGATCCTCGTGGATCGCCTTGGCGTAGCGGCGCAGGGTGAGGGGTTTGAAGAAGAGCCAGTAGAGGAGGGTGAGAGGGTTCATGGGAGGAACAGGAGAACAGAGGAACAGGGGAACAGGGGAACAGGGAGCAGGGAGCAGGGAGCAGGGAGCAGGGAGCAGGGGAGCAGGGGAGCAGGGGAGCAGGAGAGCAGGGAGCAGGGGAACAGGGGAACAGGGGAACAGGGAGCAGGAAGCAGGGGAACTGCCTCACGCCCCATCCCCGCTTAGGTAGGTCACTGTTTGCCAGACTTCATCCACTTTGCGGGCGAGGATGGTGGCGGCGTCGGGGGTGAGGCTGCCGCTGAGGGTGTGGAGCGGACTGGCGGTGAGGGGGCGACCCTTCATTTTGTAGAGCTGGTCGCTCGCTGCTTGCAGGCGTAGCGGGTGGTCTTGGCCCACGGCGAGGGCGAGTTCCACCTCTGCGGGGCTGAAGGGGCGGTCGTGGGGCTGGCGCACGAGCCGCGCGGACTCTGTGGCGCTGAAGCGGTCGAGGGTGTGGATGGCGCTGATGGCGTTGGGCATGTAGAAGCCTTTGAGTTCGGGGAGTTGGCGCAGCGGTTGGCGGGTGGTGATGATGATGGCCGCAAGTCGCGTTGAGTAGATCGAGCGCATCCAGCCGGCAAAGAGGCTGTCGAACTGCTGGGGGCGTTTGAGGATGTCGCGGAATTCGTCGAGTAGCAGGACGATGCGTAGTTGACCTGCTGCGGCCCATTCGATGATCTCGACGGTCTGTTCGGCAGAGGGGCAGAGCGCTGGTTCGTGCCAGAGTCGCTGCTGCAGGTCGTGTAGCTGCTCTTGGTCGCCTACCCCGGCGGGCATGTGGGGCAGCAGGTGGCAGACGAGGTGGCGATAGAAATGGGCGGGATCGGTAACTCTTCCCATGTCGAAGAGGATGGCATGGTAGCGGCCATAGGGGGCAAGGAGGCGGGGCAGTTTGGCTGCGAGGTAGGTGAGGAGGCTCGTCTTGCCTATGCGCGCTTCGCCCACTAGCGAACTGCTCTGCATGTTTTGCAGGCTCTCGACCAGTTCGATCACCGCTGTTTCGCGCCCAATGAAGCGCTCCACCGGGCAGACAGTGCCCGGCGTAAAGGGGTTGCCCTGCATTGGCGGCGGTGGCGGGCGCTGCCACATGGGTTGCTGGGGGAGCGGGGCTGGGGGAGCGGGCGCTTGCGCCGTCTGCTGCCACAAGCGTCCGTCGCCGCGCAGCCAGAGAACGGCTTGCCACCAGGGTTCGGCTTCGCCCAGGCTGGCGCGGGCCGCCGCGACGGCGCGGTCGATCTGGCCGTCGCGCATGATCTCGCGGACGAGCGGCGGGAAGAAGCGCTTCATGGTACCCATTGCAAGGCCACCCTGGAAGCCCAAGACGGCGGGGATGCCGGCACGGCGGGCCAACTCGGGGGCCAAGGCGCGTAGCGCCTGCTCCATTGAGGTCTCTGCGGCGCTGTAGCAGGAGGCGAGTACGATCAACTGCGGGCGTCTGCTGAGGCGCGCCACACTCTCCACCAACTCCTTCACCGGCACGGGGTGAGCTTGCCCGGTGGCATGCTCCAACCAGATGTAGGGGCCGTCGCTATGCGTTGTGGTGCCGTGGGCCACCAGAAAGACGAGGGGCTGTGGATCGCGCAACTGTTCAAGCAGCGCAGGGAGCGTCGCACGGGCATGCGCCTCGTGATGATCGCCCAGCAGCGTCACGGCGATACTCTTGCCCAGGGCGTGCTTGAGGCGCGCCACCGTCCCCTCCACGTCTATTTCAGCCAAGTCATACCTAGCGAGATCAATGGGGTTGGCGACCAGCAGCAGCGCCCGTAGTGCCGGACGGGGCGGCGGATCGCAGGGTGTCAGATCGGCGCTGGCGAGGATGCGTGCCCAACGCACCCGCTCATTGAGCGCCAAGGGCTGATCGTCATCCTGCGGATCGCGCAGCCGCTCCCAGTAGAGCGCGTGCAGCGCCGGGTCGGTAGCGGGCAGGCGCAAACACACCTGGAGATCGCCGTTGGCGGCGAAGCTGCGCGCCTGAAGCCACGCCTCACGTAAGGGGGTAGCGGCAAAAAATTGACGCCCCAACTCCGAGCCATAGGTCAGCGCATCCTGAGTGTGGGCCAACAACGCCTGCCGATCCAACGTCAGAGCAACCGCCTCGGCGAAGCATGTCGTCATCCCACCCGAGCCATAGTGCAGGTAGGCATCCACGAGGAGCGTACCATCCGCCTGCGAGCGCAGGTTGAATTCAAGGGTGGGGATGAGCATGGTGTGCTGGCCTTTTATGCGAGTGAGGAGTGACGAGTGACGAGTGACCTAGCTACCCGACAGTTTCATCCCGTGCGCTGGGGGCGCAGGGCTAAAGCCCTGCGCTGCTACGCGAAGCCCGCTTCGCGGGCTCAACCTGAAGGGTTCGCAGCCCGC
>NZ_NQWI01000095.1 GCF_002532535.1 Candidatus Viridilinea mediisalina | reverse complement strand
TCTAAGAAGCTGTCTGAAAAGCCGGGGGGCACACGCTGGAGTGCCGGCTTTAGCCGGCTAAAGCCGGCACTCCAACGCCAACTCATAGACTTTTCAGACAGCCTCTAAGGGAAGGATAGAGAAACAAGAAACGAGGTTTGCAGCATCAACTTTCCTATTTCCTGTACCCTTCCCTTACGTCAACTCCCGAATCGCAAGGTTGCGAAAGGTCGCGGTGCAGGTACTACCCTGAGCCACAGCGACAAGACCATAGTGGATCGAAGGGGGTGGCGTGGTAAGATCACGCTCAAAGATGGCTTGGCCATTGATCCGCAAAGCGATTGTATTGCCTTCAAGCCGCGCCACAAGGCGATTTTCGGCAGTGGCCCCACGCTTAATGGCGCTACTACGCTCTTCGGCGAGCACATTGGGCCCACTAGCAAGCCGCTGTTCTAGGCGATAATTGCCCTGCTGCGGATTGATGAAGAAGGCCAAATACTCACGCTCCTGGAAGCGCAACATCAGCCCGGCCATACCGCCTTCAATCTGAACATCAACCCCGACCAGATACTCCATGCCAGCGGGGGAGGTACGGTAGGCCCAAATGTGCCCTGCGCCATCAATTGCAACAATCTGGTAGCCATTCGCGGCCAAGCCAACGCTCCAGCCTCGCCCACTGGTAATCGGCCAACCTTGGGCCGTTGAGAAATCGGCACTATAGATAATCCGGCCCTGCTCAGGAATCAGAGTTGGGGTTGGGGTAGCGGGCCGCATGGTAGGGCTCGGTTGCGGCGTTGTGGTTGGCGTAGCACTTGGGGCGGCAGTAGGGCTCGGCGTAGCCGTCGCTTCCGCAGGCGCAGGCGCAGCGGCTTCCGCCTGGGCAGTGGCCGTCTCGCTTGGCTGCGTAGCAACCCCGACGGCAGCGGGGGTCGCCTGCGGATCAGTTCCGACGAAAGGGCGGCGCACCGCCCAACCAGCCGCTCCAAGCCCAGCCAAGAGCAAGGCACCCACCCCACCAAACATCAAAGCCCGGCGGCGACGGTCGGGCACTTGGGCCGCAGCGGGGCGCGCATGGGCAACCACCGCCTCGGCGCGGGCCAGCAGCGCCGAGCTATCGCGGTAGAAGGGGCTAATCTGCACAATCTCGCGCAGCAGATGCAGCGCCTCGTTGTAGCGCCCGGCAACCATATGAGCCTGAGCCTGATCATACAGTTCCGCCAACTGATCGCGTGAGGCCGGTTGTTGCGGTGCGCCAGTCCGAGGTGTACGCGCCGGAGCGGGCTGTGGCGGCGCCGTCGCCGGATCGGGCAGACTGCGATTATAGGTCACCCGTGCGCTAAAATCGGTCAATACCGCATACGCCTCATTAATACGCTGAGCCCGCCGACTGGCATACGCCTGCGCATCAGGCGCAGCGCCAGCAAAGCGATCAGGATGATAGAGCGCCATTTGACGTCGGTAGGCACGCTTGATCTCATCGGCTGTGGCGTTACGAGCAAGCTCTAGCAGAGTGTAGTAATCTAATTGCTCGAAATCATCCATTGCGTCATACCTCCGCACTTACCCTTGAGCGGCCCCACCATGGGCACCACAACTTGCGCATTATAGCATGGGGTGAAGCGTGACGGGGGCAACGTTCAAGTGCGGCAACGACTTCAGCAATGAGTTGAGGCCGAAGAGTCGTTGCCATTGAGCTTGGGGATGCTCAGGATGGCCCTCACCCCCGTCCCCTCTCCCACGTTGTGGGAGAGGGGCGAAGGTACTACCACTGTGTTACCGCTTTACCATTCTCCCGCTTTACCATTCTCCCGCTCTCCCGCTCTCCCGCTTTACCGCTTCACCGTTCTCCCGCTTCACCGTTCTCCCGCTTCCACCGCTCGCAGCACCGCCCGAATGCCTCGTAGTGGAGTTTTGAGTAGCGCTTGGGCGCGGCTGATGTTGAGGGTGCAGTTGCGTGGGCGCGGTGTTGCTTGGCTGGCGCTGAGACCGGCGGGGATGCTGGTGGGGTCGAGGCCCCAGGCGCGGGCGATCAGGGTGCCTAGTTCGTAGCGGCTCACCCGTTCGGCACCGGCAATGTTGAGAATGCCTTGGTAGGGTAGGTCGCACAGTTCAAGGAGGGCGCTGGCGAGGTCTTCGACATAGATGGGACAGCGGTATTCGTCGCTGAAGAGTTGGGCCTGAATTTGGCCTCTGGCTACGTCAAGGGTAAAGCGCGAGATGCGATCAATGGGGTCAAAGCCATAGATCAGTGATGTTCGCACAAGTACCGCCTGGGGATGGGCACTGCTCACGAGGGCTTCGGCGCGAGCTTTGGCCGCGCCATAGGCACTGATTGGCGCAGGTGGATCAGCTTCGTGGTAGGCGCGTTCTGCTTCACCATCAAAGATGACGTCGCTAGACATGTGGATCAGGCGGGCATTACAGCGTGCGGCGGCGGTCGCCACATGGCCCGCCCCGTCTGCCGTAATACTCATGAGATCGGGGCCGGTCTGCTGGAAAGCGGTATGGATCACCAGATCGGGGCGTAGCTCATCGAGCGCCTGAAAGACAGCGAGGTCGTCACGCACATCAAGGGGTAGCCAGATGACGCCTGGCTGTGGGGGTGGCATGTTGGAGTAGTAGGTCGCCGCGACTGTATCGCCCAAAGCGGCACTCTGACGCACGAGGACGCTGCCGAGGTAGCCGGTTCCGCCAGTAATCAGCAGACGACGACTCATGAATCCTCCATTGCCTCAATACGCAGCAGGGCCATGTGGGCCGCTGCTGCGGAGGCTGCCTGTTTATTTGGCCCCTTGCCCTGGCCCCAGACGGTATCGCCCACTAGCACCTCCATCGTAAATTCAAGTTGGTGTGGCGGGCCATGCTTGGCAATCTCGTTGTATTGGGGGGTATGGCCAAAACGCGCCTGAGCGACTTCTTGGAGGCGGGTGCGATAGTTGCTTTGGCCCACGCTGCTCCTCACCTGCTCGATATGGCGTTCAAGGAAGGGCATAACGAAGGCTTGGGCCGTTTCAAGCCCCTGATCGAGGTAGATCGCCCCGACGACTGCTTCAAAGAGATCGGCCAGGAGTGCATCGCGGTTGCGCGTTGCAGCATTGTCTTCACCGCCAGCGATACGGACGTAGGCACCAAGATCAAGTTCGCGCGCAAAGGTAGCCAGGGTGGTTGTGCGCACCAGCGCAGAACGGAGCGCAGTCAAGCCCCCTTCGCTACATTCAGGGTAGCGCGTATAGAGCCAAGCCGCAGTAATAAAATTGAGGATCGAGTCGCCAAGAAACTCGAGCCGCTCGTTAGAACTGAGGCCAGGGATAAGCTGAGGGTGTTCATGCTTAAACGAGCGATGGACAAAGGCACTTTCAAGCAACGTTCCATCGTCAAATGCCACCCCAATCAATGCTTCAAGCCGCTTACTCATAGAACCGGGGGATCATAACGGCGGAAGAGCAGACAGACGTTGTGACCACCGAAACCAAAGGAGTTGTTGAGGACCACATCCACTTGGGCGGGCCGGGGCGCATTGGGCACATAATCGAGATCACATGCGGGGTCGGGCTCTGCGAGGTTGATGGTAGGGGGCAACTGGCCATGCTGGATCGCCAAGATGCTAATCACCGCCTCGACCGCACCGGCAGCCCCCAGGAGGTGGCCAAACTGCGATTTGCTGGCACTAACTGGCGGGGCGCTACCGCGTGGCCCAAAGACCTCTTTAATCGCCGCGCTCTCGACCGGATCGCCCGAAGGGGTGCCAGTCGCGTGGGCATTGATATAGCTCACTTGGCCGTGGGTCAGACCAGCGCGCCGCAACGCGAGGCGAATAGCGCGAGCGATCCCCTCGCCATCCTCAGCCAGATTGGAGATATGGTAGGCATCGGAGGTAGCGGCATAGCCAAGCACCTCAGCCAGAATCGGCGCACCGCGTGCAAGGGCAAACTCAAGGTCTTCAAGGATCAGCGCGCCGGCCCCCTCACCCATCACAAAGCCATCGCGGGCGGCATCAAAGGGACGCGACGCCTGCTCCGGGGCCTCATTGCGCGTCGAGAGCGCCCGCATAGCCTGAAAGCCCGCAATGCCAATCGGGGTAATACTCGCCTCACTGCCCCCCGCAATGATCACCCGTGCCCAGCCACGGCGGATCGTCTCAACCGCCTCACCAATCGCGTGGGCCGAACTGGCACATGCCGACGTAATGCAGAAACTGGGGCCACGGGCGCCGGTCGTAATCGAAACCTGACCAGCAGCCAGATTGGTAATCATGGCAGGAATGAGAAAAGGGCTAATCCGCCCAGGGCCACGGCTATGCAGAATCTCAAGCTGCTCAGAGAGTGTTGCGATCCCACCGATGCCACTGGCAATAAAGACCCCCACCTCATCACGGTTCTGGGTATTAATCTCTAGGCCAGCGTGGTGCAGCGCCTCAGTAGCAGCAGCCACCGCCAACTGCACAAAGCGGTCGGTACGACGCGCCTCCTTCCGATCCATCACCTGGGTCGGATCGAAACCCTTCACCTCAGCAGCGAAGCGTGTGGCGTGGTCGGAGGCATCAAAAAGGGTAATTGGCCCCACCCCACTGCGGGCGGCAAGCACACCCGCCCAAAGTTCGGGCACACTCAAACCAAGGGGGGTCACTGCACCCATGCCGGTTACCACCACACGACGCTCCATAGTGATTGCTCCTTCGATTATGTTTTGCTTCGGGGAGATTATACCATTTATGATTGCAGATTGTAGATTGTAGATTGCCGAACATGGCGTCCCAATGGGCTTTCGCGTTCTTGATAATGCGGCATGTTCAAGGGCAATTGGCATTATACCATAGGGCTTCTTTTGCTTCGGGTTAGGGCAAATTTCGTTGGGGTCTACGCCCACAAAAAAGCGGCGAGGTGGCTTACCTCGCCGCTAAGGATCAACACACGAAAGATCAACTGGGGTGGCTATACCACCGCCTCGGCGAGTGGCGTGACCGCCAACTCAGCCTGACGAGCCTCATCGGTAAGCATCGGGTTGAGCATACGCTGCATGGCCATCACATGCGCACAAGTGCCCCAATTGCGGAAGAACGAGCAATCACAACTCCAGTGGCCATCCTTCAGTTCAATCACATGGTCACTGTTGCCACCATTGAAGGTAGCGCGTAGCTCATTAAACTTGATCCGCTCAGGCTCCTCGGCGTAGCGACGGGCCTTCTCGATCTTGCCAATTAGATCCGAGTGCATTCCGATACCTCCTTAATTATTTGGGTGTGACCAAAATCCGTAAGGCGATGCCCTACAACCTTATCGAACTGATGAAGGGTGCGAGGAAACCTAGTTCCCTCGCGCACCCTAGCTACACATGTTGGTCACACCCTAATTATTTGGGTGTGTGCCTTGGGTAGCATGTGGGAACAACGCACACTCGCTAAACCGTTTCCCACCCCTAAACGCAAGCGGGGCGACATCAGGTGATCATCCTGCGTCGCCCCGGTTACCAAGCTATGCTGTTGCCGACTTCTGCTCCCATAGCTTGCTCCTTTGCATAAGGTTAAGGGATGCTTAACATGCTCTTAGTATACACCGCTGAAGCATGACAAGTCAAGGGATGTTCTCTCCGTTGTACAATTAGCGTTTTGTCGCATTGTGATGCGACAAAACGCTAATACTAGGGTCGTTAGTTTGGTTGTGATTCACTCACTTGAGCCGCTAAGGTATTGGAGTGCATTAAGCTCTTTGGGCAAGAGGTCATCCCGGCTTTTCATCAGTGACGGATCCCAGGTCTAAAGCACCTGGGCTTCAACGTGTGCCACCCCACACGTATCGCGCTACAAGCGAAGGGTTTGGAGACCCCGATGCAGAATGTTGAGCGCCGCATTGTGATCACGTCCCATCACCAGTCCACAAGAGGGGCAGGTATGGGTGCGGTCGCTCAGCGTCTTCTGCACAAGTTTGCCGCAGGAAGAACACATCTTGGATGTGTTGCGGGGGTCTACCAGTACGAGCGTGCGTCCAGCTTCTTCCGCTTTGACGCCCACCATGCTGATGAACTGTGTCCACGCCGCATCTAAGATGCTCTTTCGCATCCCACGGCTGCGCCCCATCTCCAAGGGGGCAAGTTTTTCAAGGGCAATGATTTGGTACGTGTTCACCACCACGCGACTAAGCTTGTGAGCAAAATCGGTGCGCCGGTTCGCAATTCGCTCGTGAATGTGTGCAAGGGCTTTCTTGCGACGGCGGTACTCAGTCCAGTTTTGCTGCTCTTTCGCTTCACTCAATCGCTGCTGTACTCGTTTGAGATCCGCTTCATCGCGGCGGTAGAACCGAGGATTAGGAATCTTCCCTCCATGAGACGTGGTGAGGAACGACTCCAGCCCCACGTCAATCCCGACCATCTGGTCGCTAGGGTGCAATGCTTTTGGCTCAACCACGCACGAAAAGCAAGCGTACCACTTGCCTGTACGCGACCGCTGGATCGTGACGGTCTTAGGCGTCCCTTCAACTGGCCGGTGCAGTACGACATGGACGGCACCAACCTTCGAGAGAATCAGCCGCTCACCGTCTAGTCGCACCCCGTTCCCGTACTGCGGATAGGTGATCGAGTCGTACCGACCGAAGCTCTTGAACCGGGGGTACCCAGGGGTTTCACCCGCCTGTACCCGACGAAAGAAGGCTTGAAATGTGAGATCCACCCGAACCTGGGCATTTTGGAGGACTTGGCTATGCACGAGCTTGAGCGATGGTCGGTCAATCTTCCAGACCGGCAGCATCGCTTGCGTGTCATACAATCGAAGCGACTCACCGCGCTCCTCATACGCTCGCTTGCGTTCAGCAAGCGTCTCGTTGTACACCCAACGGCACTCCTCAAGCTGCTGCTCAAGGATGCGCCGCTGTCCGTTCGTGAGGTAGATACGGTATGTGAACGTCTTTCGCATCAGACGCCCTTCTGGTTTTCAATATACTGTTTGACGACATCAAGGGTGACGGATCCTACGGTAGAGATAAACTTGCTTCGTGTCCAAAGCGTCGGTAGTCGTTTTTTAAGCCAAGGAAACTCTTTGCGTAGCTCATGGGACGTATATCCCTTGATCTTCGCTACAATGCCGATGATACCTTCGCGTGGATCCGCGTCCAACAGGAGATGGACGTGATCAGGCATGATCTCCATTTCCATGATTGTGTATCCATACTCCGCCTGCTTTGCCAGTACCAGTTCCTTCATCCGGGCCGCGATAGGTTCGTTCAGCACCTTCCGGCGATACTTTGCGCAGAAGATGACGAAGCTAAAGCCGCTAAAGCGGGTGAAGCCCTTTTATCCCAGGGCTAAAGCTCCTGGGCTTTACGGGCTATTTCCGTAAGGTTATTGTTAGGGATGGTTTGTGGAGGCTTTACCGTTTGAGAGGACGCGAGGATGCGGGGATGCGAAACCTTCGCCTCACGCATCCTCGCAAGATTGTACAGCTATAAGCGCATTTTTGAAATCTTCCCTAAGTCACCAGACCCATGGCTGGTCTGCTTCATATATGGGTCTGGTGTGGCAAACGACCTGCTAGGTGTGCGCCGAGCAGCCGCCAGGCGTACCGCTACACATCCAACGGCGCGCACCTGGCAGGTCTGAAGGGGGAGCCAACGGCTTATGAGATCTAGCAGGTGGAGCGCGGTAGGCTCTTTGGCGTACCAGAAGTGGCTGCACGCGCCCCACCTGCCAGGTCAGATGCGTTGCGATGGGTGGGGTGTAGGCAGGAAGTACTTTAGAGAACATAATCGGGCTGATGGGCGGCAATCGCACCCACAACCGGCGCACTAGAACCACCAACAGTGACGAGGAGAATGGTGGTCATAGCTCTACTTCTCCTTCTCTTTCCTATTAGGATTACTGGTTGGCTTGAGCCAAAGGATGGTTGTCGCATCTTCCCGTTCGATGCCAATGATCTCGAACCAACGCTGCTGATCCGGCTTAAATGGCCCGCTCTGCTGCTCTTTGGCCACAAGGCCGATCACCTTTTTGGTGTCGGGGTGGGCGGGGTGCTCGATTTTGATGCCGATCTTCGATGGGCCGATGATCTTGCCTCGGAAGACTTCGCCGACCGCAAGCTTGTTTGATCCGGTACTCGCTACGGGCTTGGCGGGTGGCGGTGCAGTGGTGGTGCTGGGCGTTGGCGAAGCAGCTTGGGATGCGTTACTTGTCATTATCTCCGCAGCACTCAAGGTGATGCCCGCAACCTGCGTTGCTAACGGCAGCACCCGCCGATCTTTATACTCGTTAGGATCATTACCGAGGCGTGGGCGCTGGGTGCGTTCGATCTCCATGTAGCGCGTCTGCTCTGGCAGCGGGCCAGGCCAGCCCAAGAGCGCCAAGAGGCAACGTATACGCAGGGTTTCAGCCAGTTTGCTATAGCCGCGCTGCTGCTCTGCGCTCTGTGCTAAGACATACGCTTCAAAAGCCTCAATCGCCTGCTCCTGCTCGCTGCCACTCACTTCATGCTCGCCAAGTGCCCAAGCGCCATCGGCAAAGAGGCTCTGGTAGCGCTCTTCGCGCCTGCTCTGCACCACCCGATAGACCAAGCCGACCGCCCCCATGCCCAAGGGTTTGCCCATGCCCAGTTTGAGGCGATAGGCGGGATCGCTGCCCAAACGTAGCACCCAGAGCAGCGCCCCCAACTCAACTTCACTGAGATTCTCGTAGTGGAGAGTAAACTCAAACTGCACCCCGGCCCGCACCGGATGCATCGCGGTCGTCTGGGTATCACTGGCGGTCTGGAGCTTATCGGCTGGCATGCGTAGCTCCGGTGTAGTCCCTTTGTGCCAGTAGAGCTTATGGCCGCGAATGGCGGTCTCTTCGCCGGGGCGATGGGCGTAGTGCTTCAGCGCAGGTTTAGCACTCTGCGGCTGCACCAAGTAGTGCTGGAAGGTAGTCGGCTTAGGGCCAGTGAGAATGTGGGGGGTGAAGGGCTCGCTGCTCAGCCAAGGATCGCCCTGCCCCTCTATCAACTTGGCATCGCTAACGAAGACGCGACCTGCCACCGCTTGACGCTCAGCATCCGCTTGGCGCTGGCTACGCACCATGCCAAAGATCGCCTCAGCCAGATCGAGATCGGTGTCGCGGTACAACGCTTTCGGCACAAAGTCGCGCGGTGTCGCGGCGCGATCACTACCAGGAAAGCGGTATGGCAGACGGAAATTGGGATTATGACCAAACGCCGTCACCTCGCGCTTGCCCCCTCCCGGCTCACAGTAGAAGACGGGCATGCCCTCGGCCAAGACCCCCAACGGCCCCAGTTGTTCAGCCACAAAACTACTCAAGCCGTTGCAGTAGTCCTCGACCGCCTGGGGCGCAATGGGAATGGGATTGGCTTTGGCTTCGGCATCGGGCACCACCACATGATTCTTGCGCTGCGTGCGCTGACCGGGGCGGCCAGTTTCGAGCATGTTGCCACTCGTGACCAACGTACCAGCATACTCATGCACTCCCGGCGGGCCAATCAGATCCACCACTGTGCGCCCTGCCGGGGTACGCTTATGGGTAAAACTGACCGCGATACGCTGCAAGCGGTAGCTCGGATCGTGCATACGCACCAACCCCAGCGTCGCCGGAATATCGCGCTCACGCACCTTGATAAAGCTATCCGTGCCAAGCGGTTTTGCCGGAACAATCGCCCAACTATCACCCCGTTGCGTGATATAGCCCGCCTTCACATTACGCAACTGTGAACGATAGGGCATCGCCAAGGGATCATCACTCTTCGCCGCCACCGCCCGATAGAAGAAGCGAGGCCGCTCCGTCACCCGCTCCATTTTGCCGTAGCCCACAATCTCAACCAGAGCGCGGAGCATCCCGCGTAGGCTGCTCCCCGGAATGACTGGGCGCTTGGCATCTGCCGTAAAGAAGAACTCTGGAAGATCCTTCGCCTCCAGACCAGCCGCCAACTGCTCAGGCGTCAAGCCGCAACGCACATAGAGCGGACTCGCCGTGGTTAGCACGCACTCAATCCGCCCAGTGAAGCGGTCGGGGTGGTAGCGATCCTGCTCAGGCAGCGCCTCGGCGGGAACGACCTGTTCAGGCAGGGGCACGAAGTTGTAGGGGGCGAGGGCGGCGCGGTCGTCGTCGAGCTTTGGAATGTGGATGGGGGTCATGGGCTTTCTCCTAGATTCTTGCTGATTTTAGGGGAGCGGATTTTGTTCATTGCCCCATTTTTTTGTCATCCTGAGATGCCGTAGGTAGTGCCGACTTTAGTCGGCTTCCCATCGCTGCCAAAGACCTCAGCCGACTAAAGTCGGCACTACGATGCCTACGAACCATGTACTACTCAACCTGACATGCTGCTGAGACACTTAAAAATTTCTGCTTCCCTTAGACGGGCTTGACTGAAACCTGTAGGGCTGCACCCTACAACCCACCGGACTGCGGGAGGATGCGAGGGAACCATGTTCCCTCGCGCACCCCTATTCAGACAACACAAAGTCCTGACCAGCACGAGAGCATGGTCAGGACTGAAATGTATAAGCGTAGTGAGGCAAGTTCAAGTAACGAATCTGCCGTAGCGCCAGAGATGCGGCCAATCCCTGCAGAGCGGGAGGCACTACACTTATGCCCTGTATTCTATCATAACCCATGGGTGTGCATGGTGTGACGTATATTTTCGCATCGAACTCTTGGCGACCGATCACCCTCTGGTTAGACGAACAACTCATCGCATCCCAATGTAGGGGCGTAGCAGCGGCCACGCAGGGAATCGCTCGGTAGCGAGAATCCAAGGCCGCTGCTACGCCCTCCATGTAGCATCCCGCCATCCCATTGCATCTCCATGAGACGATTGACATCAAACAACCGCTGCGTGACATGGTTTCTTTCCGCCCCAGGGCGCAGCAGCGGCCCTGAATTGTTGGGTACCTATACGAATCGGGGAGCCGCTGCTGCGCCCCTACCATCATCTGGTGGATCCTCCAAACCAAGATGCTTCCCCAACAAAGACTCGAGTTACGCCTTTGACACGCTTCGCCGTTGCATGGTACAATCCGCGTGCGGGGATCTTTAGAGATCTTTCGCTCTTTGGTGTCCAAACTTAGTCTACAGGAGATACTGTCATGACCACTAAACCAGAGAGGATTTATTATGTTAAAGCGCATGAAAAACATGCTCCACCGCCATTGGCGTCGTCTCCTTGAAGTAACGAATCGGGTGTGGCGTTCTCGCTGCAAATTGTTCGCTCGCTTTCGCCCTTTCATTAACCGTATAAGATTAGTGATTGGTGTTGTGTCTTTGATCTGTAAAATCATTGAGTTATTCGTGTAACCTTTTGATGTCATGAGCAAATTTCCTGTAACACCTAGCCAAGATGCCAATTCCAACCACACCAGCCTCTCATTACAGAGAGGCTGGTGTTTTTTACCCCACTACCCCGGCGGCTGAAGCTCCACCAACCGACTCGCCACCACGCGCACGACGCCCGTTGCATCCGCTTTGACGTAGTGGCGTACCAACAGTTTGGCCCGCTGTGTATCCTCGTTCGGGTTGAAGGCGAGTGGCGGGGTGTGGCGGATGCCTTGAGCCCCTTCGAGGAGGAGGCTGAAGCCGTCGTTGCTGCGCTCGCGGTGCGTGCCCCAGAGGAGGTAGGTTTCGTCGAAATAGGAGGGAGTCGTATGGCTCTCGTCCGGCTCGTCGTGGCAGAGGTGGGCCTGTAGTCCCTTTGGCCCTTGCCAGAGACGAAGTTCGCCGTTGGGGCCGAAGAGCCGCGCCTGTTGCAAGGTCGCCCGCGCTAGGCGCAGTTCTTGCAGGCCAAGCGCTTCACTTGCGAGCTTGAGTTGCCCCTCGCGCACTTCGCCCCAGATGATGCCGTTGTCGGCATGGGCTAGGAGCCAGCGGAGGCCGTGTTGCACGGCTTGCGCTGTAAGCCATGCCCGTAGGTCGTCGGCGTCGGAGAGCGCCACGTCGCGCCGGGTTGTGCGCTGGTTCGTCTTCAGTTCACGCTTCACTGCTGCGCTCCTTTGGCTTTTGCAACGCGACAACGTAGCTCTCAAACACCGTGCGTGCCTCAGTTGGAAGCTTGAGTTGACCCTCGTCGCTAACGATCTCCCATTCCTGGCCCGCATCATGGATCGTTGCCTTGCAGCCACGCAGCCGCCCGCGGCCCACACTCGACGTGCCGCCAATGGGCAGATCGCCCGTCCAAAGATCTTTGAGCAGCAGCAGCAGCAGCCCCTTATCAGCCTCAGAGGGGTTGTGGATGCTCAACGTCAGGGTAACCGTGCCGCCCACTTGGGGCGCTTCGCTGAAGAGCGCCGTGTCGTAGGCGCCGCCGGTGAAGCGATCAATGGCCACCCGGTTTTGTACGAGCGTGCGCCCGCCCTCTATCTGCGCCTCGTGAACAATCAGGCGGCTGGCGCTTGGCTGCTCATTGGCCCTGCGCTTGTCCATATCGCGCCCGAAGAGGCTGTTCAGGATGGCCTCTTCCTGCCCCGCTGCTACCGTCGTGAGGATGCGCTTGGCGCGTGCCCGCAAGACCCCCGCAAGGCTGGTGCCACTGATGATCGGCTGGCCTGTACCGTCGCGGAGTTGCACCACGTCGGGCTGGTGATCGCCATCATGCAAGGGCTCTGCGGAGCGGATGAGGAGCGGTGTCGCCAGTTCAAAGCTGGCCTCGATGCGGAAGATCTTACGCTTATCCTCTCGCTGAGCATGCACACCGAGGCTGTTATGCACCTGGGCTGGCTGGTAGCCCCACTCGGGATGCTCGGCGCTGAGCCAGGCTAACAGGTCTTCGGGTGAGCGGCGCAGGTTGTACTCCACAACCTGCCACGTCGCAACCGCACAGCGCCCGTAGCCGCGACTCTTGCGGGCACCAAGGGCGATTTCGCCCCGTTGCAGGCCGTCGAGCGCCAAGGCTAAGGCTTCACGGAGCGCGGTCGCCTGATTGCCCTCTTTAGGCAAGAGCAGCTCAAAGCGCAACGGAAAGCTCGTTCCTGGCGGTAAGACCTCAAGGTCATACTTGAAATCTTTCTGTGCCGTGCGCGTTTTGCCATCAATGCGAACGCCGTCGCGGATCTCGGCGAGGGTAAAATCGGCCAGCGCATCGTCAATAATCAGCGGACTCTGCTCGCCCTCGGGATCGCCCTTCACGCCACCAAAGAGTAGTTCGGCAAGGTTTTTCGCACCCCGCTCTTCGGCTTTATAAAACCCCTGCTCATAGGCTAAGAGGTAGTTGCGTAGCGCCCCGGCCAACGAACTGCCCTGGAGCAACGGGAGATCCTCAAGGGCATCGCGCAGGATCGGCAGATCGACGTGGGCACCACGATCGCCATTGCCCAGGTGGGCCGGGCTGGTCAGGGTGAGCGTGCCGCTAACAACGAGACGGGTGGCAACTTCACGTGATGCATGCCACTGGGCTTGGTAGGCTTGCTTCATCGCGCATCCTCCTTCTGCTTCCGCTTGCGTGCAGCGGTGTTGAGCGTCGCTTCGATCACCTGCAGGGTCACGCGCCGCGTGAGGGCTGCATCCGCTGCGGCCTGTTCACCAGCCACCTTGTGCCACTTATGGTGGGGCAGGCTGATCACTTGCCACACCGTTGACGGATTGACAAGCAGCCGCTGTAGCCACGCCCATAGCGTGGTGTTTTGCATGCGCGCCCGTTCAAACTGCTCACGGCCCGCCTGCTTGAACGCATCAAGCTCGGCAAGAACTTCGCTGAGCGGTGCGCCCGTGCGGGCGGCGCGGCGCAGCAGCACACGCACGCGGCCCAGTTGGCTATTGGCCGGAAATTGGTTCTTCTCCGGATCAACCTCATCGCGGACAAAGCGGGCAAGCGCCTGTTCAATCTGCGCTTCCAGCAGCCGTCGCGCCATCTGGCGGGCCAGGGCTTGCGAATTGGCACTCAGCTTCGGCTTATCCTGCGGCGGCAGCAGATCGCAAGTCTCACCAATTGAAGCCTGAAACACATTCGCCTCCAGCCAATTGAACACGATCCGCCCAAAGCCCTCCGTGCGCCGCTCGCCGATGCCCTGCGCCTCTAGGCGTGCAAGCGTCGCCGCATCAACCGCTTGGGCCAGCGTAAAGCTCACCGTGCTGCCCGCCGCCAGGCTGTAGCTTTGGGCCAGCGGTGCTTGGGCGGTGCGGTTGAAGCCGCCACTGATCGTGGTGGCACTAAAAGATCGTGCTGCATCAACATGCTTAATGGCGAAACCAAGATAGGACTCAAGCATGTCCTTATCAAGCATGTCCTTATCAAGCATGTCCTTAGACCATGTCAACGCATAGTGGCCCTGCTTATCACGCAGGATGGCATCACTGAGCAGCGTCAGGGTCACCCTATCGTCGGCCTTCAGGCGTGGTGCAGGTAGCGCAACTTCACGCCACGACGAAGTGGAAAGCTCTTCATCAATCTTGATGTATACCCGACCATAACCCGCGCTACGTGCCCGTCCGAGCCAGGCCTGTCCCTCCAACATGGCTTTGATCGTGGCGGCATCCGCAGCATCTTCGGTCAAAATCACCCCGGCAAAGCACTGGTCAGCGGCGAGTGCTTCATACTGAAAGATTTCACCCTTCTTCTTCGTGGATCGCCCCTTGTGCGGATCGCGCGCAACATGTACCGTGAGCCGCTTCTGTGGAGGGGCGAGCAAGGTCAGATCCTCTTCATTGAGCGTGCAGAAGGGCTTGCCGACCCACTTGAGTTGGTCGTTGCCCGCCGCCTCAGCCCGATTGAAATCTTTGTGGGCCGCATTATGCACCTCAAGGCCATCTTCCTTATCATCACCTTTGCGCTTCAACAGCGGCAGCGGCGTGGGTAGGCTTCGTTCTTCATTTCTCGTAAGCGGATAGGCGTGCAGATAGCGTGTTGTTGCAGTGAAAAAGAGCCTGCGGCATGCGGTATCGTGAACAACCTCATGCTCGTGCAGTTTAGGGTGCTGTTGCATGTAGCGATGCACCAACATGCCCCGAATGAGACTCCCAGGGATATAGTCGAAAGAGACGCTATTGTTGGGATCGCCCATGATCTGGGTTGCCAGCAGCGGCTCTTGAAGCCGCAGGCGATAGGTGATTACCTGCATGCGCGTACCTCCTCAGCGAAACGGGCAAAGCAACTCTCGGTGAAACTAGTAGCACCTAGATCGTCTTGGTTCTCATGGAGCAGCAGGGCGAGTCGCCCGCGTCCGCGATTGCGCCCACTGCCCCCACGCCGCACGCCGAGCGCACAGGCCGCCAACAGCGCCAAGCTCTTCTCATCCGGTGCTTGGCTAAAATGGATCGGCGCAACGAGCATCGTCCCACGGATCAGGGCGCGTAGCGCCCGCAGCGAATGCTGCTCCGGCGCACCATCCTTGGCATCAAGCGCCGTCTGGCGGCGAATGGTCGTCAGTGCAGCCAGGATCTGTGAAGAGGTGAGTTTCTTGTCGGTCACCAGCGCGGCACGCAGATCAGCGGGCAGCGTTGCCGCGCCAAGGTGCATGTGGCTATGCTCTTCTCCTTGCGTTACGCCACTCACGCCAAAGAGCTTGACCGCCAGCGCATCAAGCGGCTGGGCATCCTTGGTCTGGCCATAGAGCGCAAAGCGCAGATTGGCCCACTCCTCCACCAGCAAGCCCTTTACGCTCCGCCCGCTGACGAAGGGGATGCCATCCTGGTCGTGTTCAATCTCGACATCCACCAGCCCCGCCAGCCCCGCACCGCGCCCGAAGGTGCCATCACTCTGGAGCATCACACTCAGGTAGTAGGTTGCCATCAGCCCTCCTCTGTCAATGGCAGGTAGAAGTCCAACGCCTCAATCGCGTCGAAGTAGCCGCAATGATTGCCGTACCAGCCCTTTTCTTGGAGATCCGGCTTTGTCTGGTCTAGCTCAGGCAGAAGCGGTATGTTGAAAGCTATCCGAAAACGCTCTACCGCGTTCGCACCCTCACGCAACACCTCGCGCAATTGCTTCACCTTGTTGCGCCGCTCGCGCCATAGAGAATTGTTGTTAGCGCGAAAAAGCTCTGGGCCGCGCCGCTTGGCTTCGACAAGCTCAGCCAGCGGCGCGGTGGCTGAACCCTGAGCTTGTCGAAGGGTCGAAGCCCCCGCGCCACCCCCATCAAGACCGAGGCTTTCTCGCGCTAACGAATTGTTCTGGAACGATCGGATGGTGCGATCAAAAGCGTCCCAACCGTACCAAGTTGGCCCAAGCACCCCTGCGCGTAGCCCAACTGGACGCAGGTAGAGTGGGCGCTTCCCCTCGTTATCGTGATATTCGCGCTCACGGATCTGTTGGATTGTGCCGCCGATGCCACTCATCGCAAAGTGCCAATCAAGCGCCGAGGCATCGCCACATTCAGCTTTACGCAACTGCTGCTTCGCCCCTTTGCACAACGCCTCAGCCAATTCATAGGCGCGCACAAAGGGGTAGCGCGTCTTCACAATAGCGACGCCAGCGCAGGCATAGGCTTGGCCAAGCTTTGTCTGCGCCTGCGTCACCCGCTCCCACTCCTCTAGGTAGATACGGGCGAGGCTCAGGCCAATGCGCCCATCGCAGACAAAAGTCACATCATCGCCCCCGTAGACAATTGGGCGGAAGGGGAGGTTGCGCTCACCGTTATTGGTGGGATCTTCGAGGCCCTTTACGAAAGCTCTCATCTCCTCACTTTGATCAAGGTCAAATCTTGCAATCATGCGCTGAACCGTCGCCTTCAGCGCTTGCATTCCCGCCTGATCAACCGCAATCGAGAGATCACGTAAGGCGTTGAGGCAGTCACGATTCTTTTTAGCACCGCTACGCTTTTCAATCTCCTTCTGAAAGCGTTTACCCATGCCATTGCCATCGGCATGGACAACCGCAATGTAGCGCATCTCATCGCGGCTGCCGCCCAGATCGTCAAAGTCGGGGGGGATGTTGTAGCCGGTGATCAGTTCACCAAATATCTGCTCAAAACGCGCTCGAGCCGCATCACGATAATCATGTTTCGCCAGGACTTCCGCACTAACTGCGCGAGGGGTGTCATCCTGCCCCTGGCGCTCTGTAAAGCCCACCGCAGGCAACCCCGTCGCCGCACACTCCAGCGTCACCCCCAGACTCAACAGGGGCGCAGATGGGCGGCGCTGCTGCTTGGCTTGATTAAGCGTCTGGTAGAGCCGGTAGTGAACGCCCTCTTTCTCGCCCCCAATCGACTCCTCATTCCAGTTAAATTCTTGATGCGCCACCGCAATCTCAATGCCGGGTGCCGCACAAAGAATCCTCTGGCTCAACTTCGTGATTGTCGCACGGGCCAGATCACCCGTGCGAAAGAGAATCAGCACATTCCCCCCGCCACAGAGGACCACCTCCGCATCGAGCGTCGCATCCTCTTCCAAAAAGCGTTGCCGATCAATCGTGAGCGCATTGCGCCCCTCTTGCAAATTATGGCGACCCACAGGTAGCGCATCACGCAGCCACGCGGTCGTCGCCTGATGCACCAACTGCGAGGCGCCCACATTCTCAGCGAGGCGGTTGCTGCCAAAGATGTAGTGCTGGATGCCCGTCACATCAACCACGGTCAGGGTGTATTTTGCTTCCATCTTGTCTCCTAACTACTCGCGTAGGGCTGAGCGGTAGGGTGGGGTTTTGGGAGGGCCAAGCCCTCCCAAGCCCTCCCGTGGGGCTATGCGTCGATCCAAGTGGCAAGGCGCTCCTTGAGATAGGGCAGATCGGCGCGACCAAAGACTTGGAGGCGCTTGCCGAGTACGTCTGCAATCTCTTTCTCTAGCTCTGATGCTGACGTATAGCAGCAAACGAGACAGACACTGGCTTCTGCACCACCAATCTGCTCAGCACGGATGGCGGCTTCGAGCAGTTTCGACTTGCAAATTCCTTTGTCATCTGAGGTTGTGCAAGATACAACAAAGAGGCGATAACCACGAGTGAAAGCAACATCGATCTGAATCTGCTGACTCAAAGATGTGCCATCAGATGTCTTGACTGTGATCTTTGCTTGAATATCCCGTACAAGATCGCCAATCAATAGCGGATCTTGCTCACGCAGAACCTGAAGCACCTGCATCACTGCCGTCTCCAACCACTCGCCCTCCATCTCCTTCCCGAGTTCAGCTAAATTGCGAAAAGCCTTCGCCTCAGCTTTTCTTAGATCGTCCAACGTCTCGATGGCAACCCCTTTGGTATCCTCTCTGATTGCTGTCCAGACGGCTTGAAAGGCTTCTGGAATAACCAACTCACGATCCTGTTTCTTGCGCCAAGTGCGCCGCTTGTACTCGCGAGCCACAAAGGTCTCCCGCACCCACGCCTTCCAATCTTCATCAGTCAGCGCACTGTCTAGCTCTGCTTCTGGCCAGGCTGGCTCAGTAAAAAAGAGCGTCGCAAGCCAAGCCTGCCATTGATTAGCAAGCTCTTTGTTGCTGTGGAGACGCAGAAGAGCCTGTGCCGTCGCGGGCCAAAATGGCTCTCGATGCATGGAATGTTCACGGCTATGCAAGCTTAGGATCTGATCTACTTTAAGTGAAAGTAGATCGCCTACATACACTGAATCTGGATCATTGACATAGCCCTCAATCTGCAACGTCAGACTGCGCGCATCGAGGTAACTGAACTGCACCTTCAAGTTCCCATCCTGTTCAAGCGCCCGATACGCATGCACAGCCATAGCCTTGGTGCCACCAGTATAGTTCAAACCAATCACGCCTGGCAAGCCCTGAGCTTGCTTATGAACTATGTTGCAAATATTGGAGGGACTTGCCTCATCAAGTTGTCTTGACTGAAAATGTTGAAAGCCATCGGCTTGCAATACACGTTGCAGCGCATCACAAACAGGCGCAGTCCCCTCGGAATAGAACAGCCAGATCTTCGTAGTGGTCGGATCTTTCGCCAACAACCGCGCCGCCACATAGTTGGGCAACGGATTCCCGCCAATCAGCAGGAAGAGATTGTCTACTTGGTACGGCTTGAGATCGATCATGGTGCTACCTTTCTGATGAACTGTGTTACCCCTCCAGTATACCCACACGGGCGGGCGCAAATGCGCGGGGTTGTGATCAGACGGATTATAGACGCAAAGGCGCAAAGTCTTGGTTAGCGCGAAAAAGCTCAGATTTCTTCTGGGTGCGCGGGCCGGAGGCCCGCGCACCCAGCATGTTGCTTACCCCAACTCTAAAAAGTTAGGGAAGCAGAAATTGTTACGTATCCCAGCAGCCTGTCATGCTGAATGGTACATGATTCACAATCATTGTAGTGCCGACTTTAGTCGGCTGAGGTCTTTGGCAGCGATGGGAAGCCGACTAATGGTCTTCCAGTAAATAATCCGCTAACCAGACCTCGCAGATCTGGCATATCTATCAGGTCTAGCCCGTGCCGCGACACCGGATTAATTTCTGGAAGACCATAAGTCGGCACTACCTAACGGC
>NZ_NQWI01000094.1 GCF_002532535.1 Candidatus Viridilinea mediisalina | reverse complement strand
CTGTCTGAAAAGTCTATGAACTGGTGTTGGAGTGCCGGCTTTAGCCGGCTAAAGCCGGCACTCCAGCGTGTGCCAACTGGCTTTTCAGACAGCTTCTAACAAAAAACTCTGTGCCCTCGGTGCCTCTGTGGTGCAACCCTCTGTACCTCTATGCAGAGAACCGGGCAAGTGGACTTCATAGGGGTAAAACGGAGGCATGAGGGTGATTGGGCTGATAATTGGCTGGTATTTGGGTTTAGATATTGACAAAGCCTGTGCAAAGCATTATACTCTTTCTAACCGTTCGGTAAGAATATTTCAGAAAAGCCTATCGTAAGATATTGACAAAGCCTGTGCAATACGTTATACTCTTTCTTACCGTTCAGTAAAGAGCCGTTGAGCCCACGTGGAACCAGATGAGCCCCTACATGCACCTCGCCGAATTTCAGCCCATTAGTGCCCCCACCGCCGTCAAGATTGTTGAGGCTGCCGGACAGCTCTTTTTGCAACGGGGCTATAAGGCCGTTTCGATCAATGAGATCATTCGGGCCGCTGAGGTGACCAAGCCGACGCTCTACTACTACTTCAGTGACAAAGAGCAGCTCTTTGTGCAGATGGGTTTGCGGGTGTTGGCTGAGATGGGCGAGCGTTTGCAGGGGGCTTTGCAGTTGCCCGATGAGTTGCCGCTGCGCCTCGTTGCGGTGGCGGCGGTCTTGTTGGATGACCGCGATAACAATATGCGCATGATGCGCCACGAGATGATGACCCATTTAGGGCCAGCACAGCGGGCGCTGTTAGGTCAAGCCTTCTTTGTGCAGATCTTTCGTCCGATTGTGCAGATGATGGAGCAGGCATTGGCTGAGGGTGCGGTGACCCGCTATCCGGCGCCGGCGCTGGCTAAGATGTTTATGGGTTTGGCCGATTCCTTCCACGAGTTTGCCCATGCCCCCGCTCATCCCGATAATGCATCACACGAAGCGCTCTTTGGCCCTTGTGAACTAGGCCCGCAAGAATTGGTGGATCTCTTCTTGCATGGAGTTGGACGGAAGACCTCGGAAGCTGTCTGAAAAGCCGGGGGGCATACGCTGGAGTGCCGGCGTTAGCCGGCTAACGCCGGCACTCCTCCTTCATCCCTCATCCCTCATCCCTCATCCCTCATCCTTCATCCTTCATCCCTCAAATAACTATGACCACAATGACTCAATCTTCTTCCCACAGCGGCAGCCGCCGCCTCACGTTTGCGGTGATCGTTGCAACCCTCCTGGTGGTTGCGTTGGGTTTGACCGTTGCCTATCGCACGTTGGTGCTCTCGGGCACTGATCCTTTGGCTGATGTCGGGATCATTCCGGCAAGCACGGGTAATCTGACCCTGGGTATTAGTGCGACTGGTCAGGTTGAGCCGCGTTTGCGCGCTGAGATTGCGTTTGCGCTCACTGGCCGCGTGGCTGAGGTGTTTGTGGCTGAGGGCGAGTTTGTGAGCGCCGGTACGCCGCTGATGCGCCTTGATGACCGTCAGTTGGTGGCGGCGCGTGATGCGGCTGCGGCCAATCTGGCCCGCGCCGAGGCTGATCTGCTGGCGGCGCGTGAGGGTGCGACCCCGGAGCAGCTTGCTGAGGCGCAGGCGCAGGTGCGGGCGGCTCAGGGTGGTTTGGCACAAATCCAAGGCAGCGTTAGTGCGGCGGATCTGACAGCGGCACGGGCTGCCGTTGAAGAGGCTCAGGCCAATTTGGCCCAGCTTGAGGCTGGCCCCCGTTCCAATGATCTGACGCGGGCGACTTCGACGCTTGAAGAGGCTCGTGCGGAGTTGGAGCGCCAACGCAGTGCTTTGTCGAGTGCGAAGGAGAACGCACGCCAATTGGTCGAGACCCGCGCCAATGCGGTGCGTAACGCTCAGAGTGCCTATAGTAGCGCCTACTGGGATCTGCAGCACGTCCTGGCCAATGAGACCGATCCGCGCAACGGGCGCTCGCTCAATAGCTTTGAGCAGCAGGATTATCAGGTGGCCTATGATCGGGCCGCCCTAGCTTTGGCTGATGCTGAAGCAGCCCTGGATCAAGCCGACAAGGATTATGCCACGGCGCGCCAGAATGAGGTCAGTGGTCTCCAGAGTACTGAGGCGCGCATCCAAACCGCCCAGGCCGACCTGGATCGCCTGTTGGCCGGAAGCGACGCCGATGTCTTGGCGGCGGCCCGCGCTCGCTTGGCCCGCGCCCAGGCCGACCTGGCCCGCCTGACCGGCGGTGAGCGCGCCGGGGCCATTTCGGCCCAAGCGGCCAACCTTGAAGCCGCACGGGCCCGCTTGCAGCAACTCAATGCCGACCCGAGTGCCAGTGGTATCGCTCGCGCCGAAGCGAACGTCGCGCAGGCTGAAGCGCAACTGGCCCAGGCCGAAATACAACTTGAAGATGCAACCCTCGTGGCCCCCTTCGATGGCATCGTTGCCAGCTTGCGCCTCGCCCCCGGCGAGCAGGTGGGCAACCAAGCCCCCGTGGTACTCATTGATGTGAGCCGCTTCATCGTGAAGGTCACCGTAGACGAAGTGGATATTGCGCGCGTCAGCCCCGGCCAAAGCGTCGAAGTGCTGATTGATGCCCTTGATACAACCCTGTCGGGCAGTGTGCAAGGACTGGAGCCGCTGCCCCAGGACGATAGCGCCGTGACCGCCTACCGCGTCACGGTTGAGATTGACCCCGATGAGACCGCACTGAAGCCGGGTATGACCGCGAGCGCCACGATTATTGCCGCCCAGCGCGAAGATGTTGTGCGGGTGCCAACCAACGCAGTACGCAGTGAGGGTGGTCAAGCCTTCGTGAACGTCGTCGTCACCAATGCAGCCGGTGAACGCACCATCGAAGAGCGCCTGGTTCGCTTGGGCCTGCGCGTCGGTAATCAGGTAGAAATCGTCGAGGGCCTTGAGCCCGATGAGTCAATTGTACTGCCGTAAGGCTTGAGGCAGCTTCGCCTCGACCGAAGAAATTTCTTGTTAGCACGAAAAAGTCCTGGGCCGCGCCGCTTGGCTTCGACAGGCTCAGCCAGCGTCGCGGTGGCGGCGAACCCAAGGCTTCTTCGCGCTAACAATTTCTTTCTTTCGTGTTGGCGGCGAAGCCGCCAACACGAAAGAAAAAAGACAAGGAGTATCCCAATGACCATTGATTACATAACCCAGCCCATCGTCCAGATCCAGAACATGGTGAAGGAGTTTGCCACTGGTGATGGCCCCTTCCGCGCCCTCGACGATGTATCGGTGCAGATCAATCAGGGCGAGATGGTAGCCATTATGGGGCCGTCGGGTAGTGGCAAGAGTACGCTGATGACCATGGTGGGCCTGCTTGATACGCCAACGAGTGGACGCTACCTCCTGGACAGTCAAGAAGTGAGCAACCTGAATCGCCTGGAGCAGGCGCGGGTACGCAACCGCAAGTTGGGCTTTGTCTTCCAGAATTTCAACCTGCTACCCCGCCTCACCGCCCTGCAGAACGTAGAGTTGCCCCTGGTCTATGCGCGAACCGATGCGCGCCAGCGGCGGCAACGCGCCCGCGAAGCCCTCGAGTCGGTCGGTTTGGGCCACAAGCTCGACAGCCTGCCCACCATGCTCTCTGGCGGCCAGAAGCAGCGCGTCGCCATCGCCCGGGCGATTGTCCACAACCCGGCGATCATCCTCGCCGACGAGCCAACCGGCGCACTCGACACACGCACCAGCAACGAGATCATGGCGCTCTTCCGCGAACTCAACCGCGAACAGGGCCGCACCATCGTCCTCGTCACCCACGATCCAGAGATTGGCCGCCAGATGGATCGCGTGATCGGCCTGCGCGACGGACGGCTCGCCGAGAACATTCTCAGCGACTACTATGGCGTCGAGACGCTCGAAACCCTAGAGCAGCCACCCATCCGCGAGCGCGAACTGGTGCCGGTACCGCTGCGGCGGGCCCAGCCTTGAGGAAATAGGATACAGGAAATAGGGAATAGTAAAAATCACCATGCTCAACGAACAAATCTCCATGGCCCTTGACAGCCTGCGGGCCAACAAGTTTCGATCACTTCTGACCATGCTCGGCATCATTATTGGTGCGGGTACGCTGGTAGCGGTGCTCTCGTTGGGCAACGCGTTGCAGAGTAGTGTCTTTGAGCAGTTTATTGACCTTGGCACGCGGCGCATTGCGGTGGCCCCTGGTGATCCCAATGCGAAGGGCGCACGCAATGTGCCTGGGTATGGCCTGCTCTCGATCCAGGACTACCGGGCGCTTGAGGCCTTGAGCAACGCCCGGCCCGATCTCTTCCGCACCATCGCACCAGAAGTAGCGGTCAACACGGAGGTGCGCGCCGGGACGACGGCGGTGCGGGCGTTGCTGGTGGGCACCAATGCGGCCTATGCCGAGGTACAAACGGTGCCATTGTTGGCCGGACGCTTCCTGACGGAGGGCGACGAGACGAGCGGGGCGCGTGTGGGCGTGGTGGGCTACCAAATTGCCCGTGACCTCTTTGGCGCTGACGAGGCGGCCCTCCAGGCAGCAGTGGGGCGCACCATTGAGGTGAGTGGTCAACCGATTACCATTGTCGGCGTCATTGGCGAAAATGGCGGCCCCTTCACCACCGATGGCCGCGTCTTTGCGCCAGTGAATACATTGCGCCTACGACTCGTCGGCGGGCTCGACCTGCCGGGGCGTGGCCTACAAATGAGCACGATCCTGATTGGAATCACAAACGAGCAGATCATTGACGAAGCCGAGGCAGCGATTATCAGCACGCTACGCAGCGCCCGCGCAGTACCCGAAGGGGCGATCAACGACTTTGAGCTGAACACGCCAACCCAAGCACTCAGCGTATTAAGCGGCATCAACGGGGCCATCACCGGCTTCATCGCACTAGTAGCAGGCATCAGCCTCGTCGTCGGCGGGATCGGCATCATGAACATCATGCTGGTCGCAGTCACCGAGCGCACCCGTGAAATCGGGGTACGCAAAGCCCTCGGCGCAAGCGACGGTGATGTCTTGGGCCAATTTGTCCTCGAAGCTTTAGCCCTAAGCCTCGTGGGCAGCCTGATCGGCATCGTAGGCGCAATAGCGATTGTGCTAGCGATCGGCTTTGCTGCGGGCATTGCCGCACCGATTTCGTGGACAGCGGTAGGGATTGCGCTGCTCTTTGCCACCTTCATCGGGATAGGCTTCGGCTTCTACCCGGCCCGCCGGGCGGCGCTGTTGCAACCCATTGAAGCCTTGCGCTATGAGTAATACCATTGCAGATTGTAGATTTTACTGCAAGCATGGCTCATTCTTCTATAGTCTATCGCCTGATCCAGCACCACTGTGTAGACCTCCCGCTGGCACTCCTCAACCAGGACTGCGCCCCCACGCGCAACTATGATAGATCCAAGAAACGCCATGTTCGGCAATCGGCAATCGGCAATCTGCAATCGTAAATAGTATAAAACCTGCTATACTCATAGTTGATACGTCATCTGCGGGTAGTGGGTGGGTTTTGGGCAGGGTTACGTCCTTCCAAACCATCCCATCATGCCATATCCCTATGTCCTTTCGCCTAAGGCTCACGCTTATCTACACCGGCTTCTTTGCGCTGGCCCTGCTGTTGCTTGGTTGGGGCATCTACTTCTCGGTGCGCCAGTCGCTCTATACGGGGGTGCAACGCGATCTCTGGGCGGCAACCCATCAGGTACGGCGCATCTTTAGCGCCGGTGGGCTTGAACCGATCCGCACACCTACGGGTGAACTGCGGCTCTTTTTACGGAGCGAGTTTATCCAGATTTTCAATAACCCGAACCTCGTGGCCCAAGTCTTTCGTACTGATGGCGATATGCTCGATAGTACGCCCAATTTGGGCGGGCGTGTTCTGCCAATCCCTGAAGCGGCGTTGAACATGACGGGCGATGATGTGAGTACGGGCTATAGCGTTGTGCGCGAGGTTGATAATACCCGCATTGAGTCGCTGATTACGCCCCTCGTGATTGATGGTAGTACCCAAGTCGTCGGCTTCTTGCAGATCTCGCGTCCGCTGCGTGATGTGGATCGTACCCTGGGTATGTTGACCGGCATCCTAGTTGGGGGTGGGGCGATTGCCTTGCTGATTACTGGGGCCGGGACGGCCCTGATTGCTGGTCGTGTGCTGAAACCTGTGGATCAGATCACCCACACCGCCCAAGGCATTGTCCATGCCGAAGATCTCGCCCAGCGTGTGCCTGTGCCGCTACACCACGATGAGTTGCATCGCCTCACGGTGACGATCAACGACCTCTTGGCACGGCTGGAGGCGCTCTTTACCGCCCAGCGCCGCTTTGTTGCCGATGTGAGCCACGAGTTGCGTACTCCCCTTGCTGCAATGCAGGGTAACCTCGAAATTTTGCAACGCGGCGGCCTCGCTTGCCCTGAGATTGCCGCCGAGACCGTGACCGATATGCGCCGTGAGACGGCCCGCCTTATTCGCATGGTCAATGACCTGCTCCTCTTGGCGCAGAGTGATGCCTTTGCCCAACAACACCGCGAGCCGGTCGAGTTGGATACCCTGCTGCTTGAGGTCTACCGCGAACTTCGCCCCTTAGCTGGTGATGTTGGTTTACGCATTGGGGCCGAAGATCAAGTGACCGTTTGTGGTGACCGTGACCGTCTCAAGCAGGCGTTATTGAACCTGGGGGTCAATGCGCTTCAGTACACCCCGCCAGGCGGAACGGTGACCCTTGCCCTTGAGTGCCACGAAGAGCTTGCCTGCCTCAGTATTGCTGATACCGGCGTTGGCATTGCCGAAGCCGATCTCCCCCACATCTTTGAACGCTTCTACCGGGCCGACCGAGCGCGTACACGCCATAGTGGTGGTGCTGGCCTTGGTCTCTCAATTGTCAAGCGGGTCGCCGAAGCGCACCAAGGCCATGCAACTGTCGCCAGCATCGCTGGCCAAGGGAGTACCTTTGCGATTTGGCTGCCCCTGAATGGAACCGAACCCCATGAGTGAGGAACAGATGCAACCGTACCAGCAAGAGGCTATGCTCCGTTTACGCGCATTGCTCGCCGACCCAGCCAGTGATCCAATCGAAATTGCGGCAAGCTATGTGACTGTATTGAGCGAACATTTGGTACAGTTTGCACGCCAAGGCTACCGTCGTGATGGTGTTGGCGTGATTGAGATTGATCTACGCGGCATTGACCTGCGTACTGCCACGGGCACCGCTCCGATTGCCTACTACCCGGCTGATGCCGGCTCCGACGAGTGGCCGGTCAATGTCGAAGAGGTTCTCGCAAGCTACAACCCGCCCAATGAGGTGGTGGTGCTGCTCTTTCAGGATCAGAGTGAACCGCAGATCTTTGTGTTGGAGTAGGCAGGCTTATACCATTGTAGATTGTAGATTGTAGATTGTAGATTGTGGATTGTGGATTGTAGATTGTGGATTGTAGAAGGGTTTAACGCCTCCAACCCTCATGCCAAGGGTGGGGGGCTTGATCGGGCCCTTCCCAGACGAGCAGGCGGGCATGGGGGGTTGACCCTTGGTGGTAGGTGATCTCGAGGAAGGGGTAACGCTGCTCTTGGCGGCGCATGGTTGCCACATTCTGGATGATCTCGGTCCAGGTACCAATGTTGATGTAGGTCTGATTATGACCCAGTGGCACGATGCGGGCGAGGTGGGTGTGGCCGCAGACAAAGATGCTATCGTGCTGGTGTTTGGGTTTGTGGGCGAGCTTACGCATCTCGCGGGCAAAGCGGTCGTTGAAGGCGCGTCGTTCGCGTTCGATCTGGCGTACCGCCTCACTCTGCATCTGGTCGATCATGTCGCCCGGCGGTTCCATGCCGCCTACGACGGCACCCACTTGGCGCGCCACTTCACGGTGGCGTGCCACGCGCCCACGGCGAAAGCTGGTTGCCAATTGCCCCAGTTTGCCCAAGGGTAACCCGCGTAGCAGATCGCCAGGGCCGCGCAACTCAAGGGGCATATGGTGGGGTGTAGGCCAGGCAACTACCTGGATGAACCCGGCGATACCACGGGCCAAGAAGCGCCGCGAGGCGGCATCGCGCAGCCGGGGCAAGGCCACAAGGTACCAGAAGAGTGCAGAAGTTGGCTTCACATTGTCAATCAGGGCCGCAAAGGGCAACGGATCATCTTCAAGATCATTGATCACCTCCTTGACCAATTGGCTGCCACGTACTACCTCGAAGGGCTCACTGATACCGGCAAAATGGACGAAGCGGTTCCAGAGATCAAATTGGTTGCCGTGGACGATATAGACCCCGCCGCCGTGGTAGTCTAGCCCAAAGCGCAGTCGTGGATCGTTGGGGCTGAGGCCAATGGTAGTAGCGATGTGGGCTTTGACTGCCGGGTAGTGCAGTTCAAAGTCGTGATTACCAATGAGGATCGTGAGTTGTTGGTGCGGATCGGCGACAAAGCGTGCTAAGGCAGCAAAGAAGGGTCGGTGGGCCGCTACAATCACGGCAATCCGCGCCAACGCCGCTGCTTGTGAATAGTCATCATCAGCCACATCAGGCAACCGAATCTGCAAAAACTCAAAACTATCACCAGCCAAAATGAGGTCAGTGGGTTCGCCCCCAGCGACATAGTGATCGATGAACTGTGCAAACGTGGCATCATCGGTAAAATCATCGAGTCGGTCGCCGCCACCAAGATGCAGATCACTCACCACAATGCGGCGACGCTGGGGTGCAACCTCAGCCGGGCCAAGGGGCGGCGTCGTATAGGGTGTTGGTTGCAGTACAACGCGGCGCGTTTGCACATAGAGCCAGCGGGCCAGCATCAGCGACCCGATCAACAGTGCGCCACCACTGGCAGTGCTGAGCATGCGTTGCATGCAGCTTTTGTTAGCGCGAAGAAGCCTTGGGTTTGCAGGTGGCGTCGCGGTGGCTGAGCCCTGAGCTTGTCGAAGGGTCGAAGCCACCGCGACGCTGGCTGAGCCCTGAGCTTGTCGAAGGGTCGAAGCCAAGCGGCGCGACCCAGGACTTTTTCGCGCTAACCAACTTTTTGATCGTCTAGGCAGCATTGTCCTTACTATGTAAGCGACACAGCCGAGGCTGCCTCGCGTGCAGCGGCGATAAACGCCCTGATCTTCGCACAATCCTTCTGGCCTGCGCTCTCGACCCCGCTACTCACATCAACCCCGCTGGGTTGTACGGTGGCAATGGCGCTGGCCACATTCTGGGCATGCAGCCCGCCAGCGAGCAGCAGCGGTACTTGGGTGGCCAAGTGAGCCGCCTGGTTCCAATCGGCCTGCACACCTGTGCCGCCGTAGCTACCTGGCACATGGGCATCGGCGAGGAAGAGCAGGGGATGGTCACCCAATTGGCTTTGGGCCAGCCAGGCTGCTTCGCGGGGCGAGCCATCCATGCGTAGCGAGCGAATAATGGGCCGGTTGAGGGTCGCGCCTTCGTGCAGCGGCTCATCGCCACTCAACTGCACGAGATCGAGTGCCAATTCTGCCACAATGGCATTGATCGTCGTAGGGCTTGCATTGACAAACAGCCCCACCAGACGCGGACGTGGCGCAGGCAAGGCGCGGATTGCTGCCACAAGTGGTGCGGCCTCGGCAACACTCACCTGGCGCCGACTAGGGGCAAAGACCAAGCCCAACAGATCGGCACCTGCCTGAGCCGCAGCCAATGTGGGTTCAATTGTGCGTAGGCCGCAGATTTTGATGAGCATGCTACGCCCTTATAGAGTTTTTGCAGAGATGCAGAGATTGTTCACCACAGAGGCACAGAGAACACAGAGAGGTGTGTAGCATGGCGCAATCACCATAGCGACCGATAGGACTTTGGGATGCCCCGGATGGCCCTCACCCCCTACCCCCTTCGACAAGCTCAGGGCATCGCCTCTCCCACGTTGTGGGAGAGGGGCGAAGTTACCGCTGTTTTATTGTGTTCCCTCGCGCACCCTACGCCTCGGCGCGCAGGGTATAGTAGATGCGCTTCCCGCGGCCACTGCGCTCCAGCAGGCCGGTATTGATTGCCTGTTTGACCATGGTACGCAGTTGCTCATTGGTACGGTTGAGTTCCTGGGCTCTACGCTGGTCACGCAGATTGTTGAAGATCTGCTGGAAAGAGGTAGGCTTACTAAAGCCGCGCATCATTTCAGTGAAGATCGCCCACTCCTCAGCACTGAATTCCATAGCATTGATCAGCGCCTCGGCCTCCTCCGCTTCGCTCTGGGCCAACGCCTCAGCCGCTTCCGCTTCGCTCTGAGCCACAGCTTCGGCCTCGGATGGTTCCATTACCGCCGGCTCGTGTGCAACTTCAGCAACAGGTTCCTCTACTGCCTCCTGCTGTTCTTCTTCCCCCTGTTCTTCCGTTCCCCTGTTCTCCTGTTCTTCTTCCCCCTGTTCTTCTTCCCCCTGTTCTTCCGTTCCCCTGTTCTCCTGTTCTTCTTCCCCCTGTTCTTCTTCCCCCTGTTCTTCTTCCCCCTGTTCTTCCGTTCCCCTGTTCTCCTGTTCTTCTTCCCCCTGTTCTTCCGTTCCCCTGTTCTCCTGTTCTTCCTCCTGCTGTTCTTCCGTTCCCCTGTTCTCCTGTTCTTCCCCCCCCTGTTCTTCTTTCGCCTCATAGGAGAACTCAGGCTCAGGCTCAACGGGCGCTTCAAGGGCTTCAAGGCCAAAGAGAACCTCTTCAGCCAGCGGAGGAATGGTCATATCAGGGGGGGTATAGTCTGGCTCTTCCAACTCAGGCTCGTGGGCCGTCGTCGGAGCCAATTCAGGGCTACTGGTGCTACTCTGGCTGCGCCGCGAACGGCGGCGACGGCGACGGCCTCCGGCGGGTGCGACGGGATCGCTGCTGCTTTCGCTGCGGGGCTTTTCTTTGCGCCCATTGGCACTGATGGTACTATCGAGGACAGGATCAATTGGGGGCACATCATCGCTCAAGGCAGCGGCAAACTGCGAAAGCTTGTAGGGATCTTCGCCGGGTAGAAAGACTTCATTGACCGTACCGTTGGTAAAGATCTGCACCTTCCCACGTTTTTCGGCATCAATGACAAAATCCTTAAACTTAGCGAAGGGGCGTCCGCCCAGATCGCGGTAGCGGCTCTCTTTGAAATCACCACCCATCAGTTCTTTCATCACCAACTTGATCGAACCGAGGGTCGAGACATAGCCACGCTTACGCACAAGGTGGATAGCCTCAATCAGAACGGTATAGACATCGGGTTCAGCGGGGGTTGGCGCGGGTACGGGAGGGGTCTCGCGTTCATGTTCGCGCTCACGCTCACGGGGAACCAGATCGTGGGTAGCCGGATCGAGACCCCGATTAAACTCAGTGCCCCGATTGGCAATTGTCGTGGCCATTGCGGAGCCACCCGTCTGCTTGCCTACTAATTGTTCATAGAAGACAAACTCATCGGCACTCTGGGCCAAGTGGGTACTTGCCGCCCCGCCAATGCCAATGATATAGACCTCTTTACCCTGCTGGCGAATATTATTGACCAACGGAATAAAATCGCGGTCGCCGGTCACCAGCACAAAGCGCCCAACCGTAGGATTGGTAAAGAGCGTCTTCATCGCGTCGATACAGAGATTCATATCAACGCTATTCTTAATCGCCCGTCCGGTGCGTCCAACATCCTTATCGTAGTAGTAGGTGGCCACATAGATCGGCTCAATGGCATTGGCATAGAGCGCACTTGTGACCCGGGGGTAGCGATACCAATCGGCGTAGGCACGCGAAATCACGACGCGGCCAAGGTCGCTACAGCGATCCATAATCGCTTCGAAGTTAGGGTTTGCGTTCAGTTTGTCACGTACACTTACATAGACATTCTCGAAGTCGATAAAGACCGCGACATCAGGTCGCTTCTGCTCGTACATTGTTTGTCGATCTGCTCCTGTTGTGGGTGGGTACAGCGAGGGGGCGAGGGGAGATGCTTCGGGGCCAGCGTAGTTAGGTGGGCCACCCTCAATGCGACCATGCGTGTCGCCGTAGCGCTCATCCGACAACCAAGCCGAGCGACGTGAAGACTATCCAAAAGACGGGGGCATAGTGCGCCACCAGTCGTCACATCAAGCGGACGGGCCATCCATACAGCGTTGTAGGGGGCGTACCTTTGGGGCACAGCACCGGGAAATCTCCCTGGGGCCACCTCATAGACTATGGTTCAACGATCCAGGGGGTGTGGGCGCATGCGTACCAAACCGTTTCGCATCCAAGAGTGCCCACGCTGCTACTATAGCATTAGGGCAACGTATCTGCAAGGTAATAATTCTTGCGGATTGGTTAAGGTTAGAGAGAAGAGGAAGAAACGAGGTACAGAGTTATGCACCACAGAGGCACAGAGGGCACAGAGATGTCGGTGTAGGGCATACTAGGCTATGCTGTTTGCGTTGTCATCGTTCTCGCTGTGTTCTCTGTGTCTCTGAGGATTCGCTTTACCGCTTTACCGCTTTACCGCTTTACCGCTTCACCGCTTCACCGTAAGCCCACAGATGGGCGCGGAGTTGGGCGTGGCTGAGGTGACCGCGTAGGTAGGCCCACCAACTCTTGAGGCTGAGGCGTAGCATGCCCGTTCGCACAATGGCTTGGTGGGCGGCTAGGTGCCAGTGTGGGCCGCGCTGGGCGGCAAAGCGGGCGCGGCTCTGCCAGAGGGCAATGAACATGGTGTGGCGGAACTGGCTGGTTGCTGCGCCGCCAATGTGGGTGACCCGCGCTGCGGGTACTTGCCAGATGGCCCAACCGGCCTGCCGGATGCGCCAGCACCACTCTACCTCTTCGCTATACATAAAATAGTGGGCATCTAATGGCCCCACGTGTTCCAGGGTGCTGCGTCGTAGCAGCATGCAAGCGCCCAAGGGGTGATCGATAGCAAAAGGTGCTTCGTGCTGCTCTTGGGGGTAGCGCCCGTGCCACCATGAAGCATAGATCCGCCCCGGTAGCACTTCGCCCGGCGGAAAGAGATCGAGCATAGTCATGAGCAGGGTCGGAAAGCGAAACGCCGCCGCTTGGCGCGTGCCATCGGGATTGAGCAGGCGTGGCCCTACCAAACCCACGCGGGGGTGTTGCTCCAAGAAGGCCACCAATGACTCAAGGGCACCAGGATGTACCACCGTATCGGGGTTGAGCAGCAGCAGGTAGGGGGGCAAGCCATCTGGCTGTGCTGCGAACCATGCAAACCCCAGGTTATTGGCTTGGGCAAAGCCCACGTTTGCCCCATGAGCCACGAGGTTCACTTCAGGAAACGCACTCCGCACCATCGGCACGCTCTCGTCACGCGATCCATTATCTACCACCACGATCTGTAGTGGGAGCGTACAGGAGCGCAACGACGCTAAACAGTCACGCAGCAGCGCACAGGTGTTGTAACTCACAATGATGATGCCGATGGTATGCATAGGGGTATGGGGTGGGGAGGGTGATTGCTTTATCATATGCCTCTCTGCTGATATATTACCACTCTCAGCTTAAACCGTAACTTTTGACCCTCTTGAACGGTATATAAGTAGGGGCATGAAATGGTCAGGCCCCACGAACGTTGCAAATCGTGATCACCCGACCTACAGTGTGGTATGGTATGTGGGAAGGGTAGGCGCACATGACGAAGGCCAGCATGAACGCACCGATCTGGAGCGTCATACGTATCTCGCGTGGCGCTACCGCGTCATTCGGCTTTGGCAATTGGATGGCGAGGCGCTTTTGGCGCTGCAACGCCCAGCGTTGCTGGCGTTGATCGGCCAGACGCACCTACGCGATCCCAAACCCATCCTCACCCAAGCGGTGCGCCAGATCATTGCGAGTACGAGTGGCGAGCGCCAAGCGCAACTCTTGGCCGAATTCCTCCTCTTATGCACCGATAAGGAGATCTCCGCAATGGCTGAACAGATTATTCGCTATGACCGCTATGGTATTCCTGAATCCCCCCTGATCAGCAAGTGGCGGGAAGAGGGACGGATCGAAGGCAAGGAAGAAGAACGACAGGCATTGTTGTTGCGCCTCCTCACCCATCGTTATGGTTCACTGAGTGCTGAGGTAACGGCGCAGATCCAAGCGCTTACTGCTGCCCAGATGCTTGATCTGGTCGATGCACTGCTTGATTTCAATAGCCGTGACGATCTGGATCAGTGGTTGGCACAGCGATAGGTATTACGTTAAGCCCTGTGGCAGACCTTCCGGTGGCGGTGCGGGGGCGGCTTCACCGCCCCCGCATTTCTTTTTGGTTGCTGTTTGGCGGATTCACAGCCAAATAGTAACCAAAAAACGGGTTTGAGGCGTGGTTCTAACGATGTAGACGTGAGCCTAGCTATATCTTCAAGGGATTGAAGGACGAACAAGACAATTTCGGCATGTTCGTATATACTAGTGTAGTGATCCGTCATTTTTGGTGTAAACCTATTTTTTACTTTTGTTATATCTGCTCATTGATCAAGACCCAAGTCTGACAATCTCTCCATGGCGCTTCTAGCGTTACTGCTGCGGTGTAACCGTTAGTTAACGGAGGATAATAATAATGGCTTCGCGCATGTACGTCCATCGGGATTCTCGCAGGTCTATTCGTCGTCTTGGGTTGATCATTGTGGTACTTGGGTTGCTTGGGCTCATCTGGGGTGTGCTGTCACCTGGGTCTGCGCCAACCACCGCCACCCGCCACCTTGTGCAGGACTCCGCTCGTTTGCCGTTTGTTCACCTGATCGCCGCCTCTGCAGCCCATGCCAATGCCCCTTGGGATGTTGGTGCCGATGATGCCATTGCCGACCGAGTCTATGGCCAAGCCGATTTTACGAGTGCTGCGGCGCTCGATCCGCCCACGGCGGCCAGCCTGCATCAACCAGGCGGCATCGCGATCTACTGGTCGGGCCACGTCTTCGTCAGTGATACGCGCAACCATCGCGTGCTGATCTGGAACAATCTCGAAACTTTTGAGGATGGCGCTGCTGCTGATCTGGTGATCGGCCAGCCCGACTTTACGAGCAATACGGCCATGGATCCGCCCACCGCAAGTAGCCTCAATGCGCCTACCGGCTTGGCAGTTGATGAATATGGCACGCTCTATGTGGCCGATAGTGGCAACCATCGCGTGCTGGTCTATGAGCCAGAGGGCGATGATCCCGATGAGCCGATCTACCGCAGTGGCATGGCGGCATCTATGGTGATCGGCCAGCCCGATTTCACCAGCAACCGCGTGGTGAGTCCGCCCACCGCCGCCAGCCTGCACAACCCGGTCGCTGTGGCGATTGATAGCCAGGACAACTTGGTGGTGGCTGATCGCGACAATCACCGTGTGCTGATCTTCGATGCGCCGTTCCTTACCGCTATGCCTGCATCCTACGTGATTGGGCAACTCCAACCCGGCAGCATCCATTTTGGTAATTTTACGACCAACAATATGCCCAGCGTTCCCGATGCGACCGCGCTCAAGTATCCGTCGGGCGTGGCGATTGGCTTAGCCGCTGATGAACTCTATGTGGCTGATACGGGCCACAACCGGGTGCTGGTCTTCACCAAGAGCCACCCGATTGATGCTCAGGCCGATTATGTTATCGGTCAGCCCAACTTTACCAGTGCGAACGTTGCCGCTCCCTCTGCGACAAGCCTCAATGCGCCCACTGGCCTAAGCATTGACAACTATAACCGCCTCTATGTCAGTGATACCGGCAACAACCGTGTCCTCTTCTACAGCAACCCCCTCACCAACCCGCAGGCCGAGGCGGTCTTTGGGCAGCCCGATTTCACCAGTGCAACGGCGAATCAGGGTGGTGTTACTGCTGCGAGCCTGCATGCTCCCGTGGCGGTGGCGACTGATTTTGTTACTATGGGCGTCTTCATCACCGACAGCCAGAATAATCGTGTGTTGGCCTACCATCGCCCACAGCAGCATGGCATACCGCTGATCAAAGAGCTCTTCCCTGGTACCGTGCGCGTGGGCCGCGGTGACCTGACAGTCGAAGTTATGGGGGCTGGGATTGCCCAGGGAACCAGCGTGCAGGTCAATGGCACCACCCGTGCTACCTCTGCATACTGGGGCAACGTGATGGATCTGCCCATCCATGCCGCTGATCTCAGTCAGACAGGTACGCTCACGTTGACCCTTACCAGCCCCAACGGCCATGTCTCGCCTCCGGCGATGCTCCAGATCCACGCTCCGGCTGCCGGAGATACCATTGCCGACCGGGTACTGGGGCAGGTAGGTTTAACCAACAACGAGGGCAGCTTTCGCCCCACTGCCGCCAATACGCTCTATCTGCCCGAAGGGGTGGTACTTGATCCGCGTAGCGGGCGCATCTTTGTGGCCGACGCTATGGATGCACGGGTGGTGAGTTGGCCCAGTCTGGCCGCGTTTGAGGATGGCGCTGCTGCTGATCTGGTGATCGGCCAGCCCGATTTCATCCACAACGACTGGTGTGTCTTGGACGAAGATGATTGCCGCGACGGCACCCGCAGCCTCGGCCCCTTCGCTGGGCTTACGCTCGACCAGGCGGGGAATCTCTATGTTGCCGATACGGAGAATAGCCGCGTGCTGATCTATCGCGCCCCGCTCACGAGCAACATGGTGGCGAGTGTCGTCATTGGGCAACCCGACTTCACCAGTGGCTCACCGGCCTTAGAAGCCAGTGCTACCAACCTCTACTACCCCTTTGACGTTGCGCTTGATCAGGCAGGCAATCTCTATGTTGCCGATACCTACAACAACCGGGTGCTCTTCTATCCCGCGCCGCTCACGAGCGGCATGGCGGCAACGCGGGTCTTTGGGCAACCCGATCTCACCAGCAATGCGCCCAATAATGGCGGCGTGAGTGCCGCTACGCTCGACTTCCCCACTGGCATCGCGCTCGATGCGGCAGGAAACCTCTATATCGCCGATCAGTCGAATCACCGGGTGCTGGTCTACACCAACCCGCTCACTGGTGATACCAGCGCCGACTATGTCTTTGGGCAGCAGGGCAGTTTCACCACCAACGAGCCAAATCGGGGCGGCCTGAGTGCTGAAAGCTTGTATTGGCCCTCTGACATGACCACCGACCAGGCGGGCAATCTCTATATTGCCGATAATGGTAACAACCGCGTGCTGGTCTACCTGACGCCGCTCACCACTGATATGCGCGCCGACATGGTCTTTGGCCAACAGGGGAGCTTTACTTCCAACGCGGAGCCTGAGGCGGTCAGTGCCGAGACCCTGCACTATCCGAGTAGTGTCGCGGTCAGCGCTGATGGGACAGTCGTGATTGTGGATAATCTCAACAGTCGCGTGCTGGTCTATGATCAACCCTTGGTAGCAAGTGGACAGCATCAGGTCTATTTGCCGCTGGTGCGACGCTGAGGGAAGGAAGTAGGATATAGGAAATAGAGCAAACGTCACCCTAGACTTGCTCATGAAGCCACGGTTTAGGTGATCGGAATGCGCTAGATGGCCCTCACCCCCTACCCCTCTCCCACGTTGTGGGAGAGGGGCGAAGGCACCACAGCTATGGTTGTCGTGTTCAAAGACGCTGCGTTACCCCCAGACTATGCGGCGCTCACCTATCCGGGCTATCGCGAGCTGCTTGAGATGGAGAGCCCGCCCTGCGGCCCGATCTTCGGCGTGGGCTACAGCCTGTTTGGGCAACCAATCGGGCTGGCGTTGGCGGCTGGGAACGTCCAATCAGCCGAGCAGCAGGCACCAGCCCAACTGCTCTCGTTGTTGGTCTTGGAAGAATTTCGCAACCACGGGATTGGCAGCACACTGCTCACTCGCCTGCAAGCGGAATTGCGGCAGGCGGGTTACGATACGGTCACCTGTATTTACCCCTTGCACAAGCCTAGCACGCCAACCTTGGAACGCTTGTTGGCCAGACAGGGTTGGCAAGCGCCGCAGCCGCGCCTGCTGATCTGCCGCATCCAGGGCCAAGCTGTCGAGCGCATGCTGCTGGCACCTTGGATGCACCCGCCGCCACTGCCCACCGCCTTCACCATCTTTCCTTGGCATAACGCCACTGCCACCGAATTGGAACACCTAGAAGCAACACTCGCCACCGAGCCACCGTTTGACCCGACGCTCTCACCCTTTTTCAAGCCAAAGTCCTACGAAACCTGTAATAGTTTAGGCTTACGCTATCACGGCAACATCATCGGCTGGATGCTGACCCGTCGGCTGGCACCCGGCCTGATCTGCTATGAACGGCTCTTTGTCATGCCGCCCTTTCAGCGTACTGGACGCGCCATCGCGTTGCTGGCCGAGGCAATCAGGCGTCATTACGACCGCGAAGGCGATCTGCCTCTGCCCAACAGAGGCGGCGTCTGGCTCACCCAGGCCACAAATCTACCCATGGCCCGCTTCATCAGACGCCGCATGGCTCCCTATCTTACGAGTCTGACCGAAACGATGGAGGCGGTATGCCAGCTTTTGCCAGTAAGGAGTGAGGAGTGACGAGTGACGAGTGACGAGTGACGAGTGACGAGCGAGGAGTGACGAGTGAGGAGCGAGGAGTGACGAGTGAGGAGCGAGGAGTGACGAGTGACGAGTGACGAGTGACGAGTGACGAGTGACGAGTGACGAGCGAGGAGCTATGCCGCTGAGAGTCTGTCTGAAAAGTCGGTTGCTACGCGGTGGAGTGCCGGCTTTAGCCGGCTAAAGCCGGCACTCCACCGCGAGCCACGTAGTTATGGTATGGCACTGACACCCTTTTCAGACAGCCGCTAAGCCTAACCAAACCTTGCACCTTTGCGCCTTTGCGTCACACAACAGGAGCCAACCATGTCCCAGAGACCAGAACCAACCCACGACCTGAACGAGGCGATCATCACCCGTGCCTGGACGGATGACACCTTCCGCGATGCGCTGCTGCACGACCCCAAAGCGACGTTGGCAGCGACGTTTGGCGCTGAACTGCCCCCAGACGTCGAACTCAAGGTGGTCGAAGAGACCGCGCTCACCCGCTACTTGGTGCTACCCTGGCAGCGCCCGATCAGCCGTCGCACCATGCTCAAGACCATGGGCGGCCTCATGGCCTCCATTGGGCTGGCGGCGTGGTTCAGCCTGACTACCGAGGTGCAGGCGCAGGCACAGCGCGACCCCGCCTTCCGCCAGGAGTTGCTGCGCGATCCCAAAACTGCGCTCAAGCAGGGCTATGGCACAGAGGTGCCCGATTTTGTCGCGCTGCAGACGCTCGAAGAGACCCCGACGCGGCGCTACCTGGTGCTGCCCTTCCGCTCGCGGGTCAACGCGGACGATCTGCGCGACACGGAGCTTGAGGCGGTGGCGGCGGGCGGGCGCAGTTCTGGGGAGCGTACGTGCGGCTTGACCGCTCATGGTTGTTCCATAGACCCCATACCCCGCTGCCACTAGCGAGGCAGGCATACGGCGCACACCTCGGAGGTTGTTCGCTTTACCGTTTGCGCCATGAGGAGCGAGGACGCGAGGACGCGAGGACGCGAGGACGCGAGGACGCGAGGACGCGAGGACGCGAGGACGCGAGGACGCGAG
>NZ_NQWI01000093.1 GCF_002532535.1 Candidatus Viridilinea mediisalina | reverse complement strand
GCCACCCCAGAGGGCATCCTCGATCTCGCGGGCAATGTCTGGGAGTGGACACGCAGCGAGTATCGTTCTTACCCCTATGATCCCGATGATGGCCGCGAGGATAGCCGCAAGCCAGCGGAAAAACGCTTTACACTACGCGGGGGTTCGTGGGGCGATCACTCGCTCTTCCTGCGTGCGGCCGACCGTTATCATTTCCCGCCCGACTACCGCTTTCAAGTCGTGGGTTTGCGGCTTGCCCGGCACCTTCCGTTGTAAAGTGTTCTGTCTTCTGTGTTCTGCGATCTGTGGGGAGAGCCGCCCCGGCGGGGCTTCTGGCTGGCATGAGACACCAAGGTGTATGGGATGCGCAAGATGGCCCTCACCCCCTACCCCTCCTTTTCAGATATACAGTTTTTGGGAAGCTTTGGATGCGGTGTCAAGAGTTTTCTCATGCAACGCGACCCAACGACCTGCTAGGTGTGCGCCGTGCCGCCACCATGCGTAGCCCCACACACCCAACGGCGCACACCTGGCAGGTCTGAAGGGGGTGCCAACGGATCATGGAGGTGGGCGCCGTGCCGCCACCATGCGTAGCCCCACACACCCAACGGCGCACACCTGGCAGGTCTGAAGGGGGTGCCAACGGCCCATGAGACCTCGCAGGTCTGAAGGGGGTGCCAACGGATCATGAGACCTAGCAGGTGCGGCGCGGTGGGATCGTTGACGCCCTCATGGTGGCGGCACGCGCCCCACCTGCCAGGTCAGGTGCCGCTGCTCTTGGTTCATTGGAGCGCGTCAACAACCCTGTACACACCAATTGGGACGCCATGTTCTACAAGCTGCAATCTGCAATCTACAATCTACAATCTACAATCGGAAATTGCCCCATCCTGGTACGTTGTGGCTTCCTCAATCAGCCTGATTTCCTCTGCGCTCAGGGCGAAGAGTTGGTAGATCTGGTGGTTAAGTTCGTGCTCTTGGGCACTGATTGCTGTCGTGTGCTGCTCATGGCGCTGACGCTGCTCGTTGAGCCACTCCTCCCAGTCGTCGCGCTCCTTCAGTGCTATCTCGCGCCTGAAGTGGTTGCGTAGCTCCTCGCGGAAGCTGGGGAAGTCTAGGTGCCACCAGGCGCTGAGCTTCTGGTTCAGTGCGTTGCCCTGCCCCCCCAGGTCGCTCAGGATGCGCCTGCGTACCCGCTCGTGGAGCTTGTAGCGCGCCTGCGCCTCGGCGCTGATCCGCAGCGCGAGGTCGCCGATGGTTTGCTGAGTCTGCGCGGCGGCTTCCGGGATGGGCAGGCGTGCGATGTATTGGGCCGACATTAGGTAGCGCAGCATGCCTTTGCGCTCGCCAAAAGGTGCCGCGAGGTTGGTTACCGCAAACCATAAGGTGCGGCTCATCAAGAGACCAAGCAGGTACGGATGCTCGCCTGGGATCATGAAGGTTGTCTTATTACCCACAATCCCAGGGCCAGCTACACTATAGCGCGGGCGATTGGCGATCTCCGGCCAAAATATCTTCGGCCCGTCAAAGGCTGCGTAGTAGTTGCACGGACGCAGTTCCCACCAGTAGCCCCCCTGATCGGCACGTCTGCGCCCCGCTTCAGCAAATGGTGCTATGTGGCGGGCAATGGCGGGCAGGGTGCTCTGTAGGTATTCCCAGGCCGCAGCTTCATCAAGCTCCGCACCAGCCTGCTGTGCTGTCCACTGATCCGGCAGCAGGATGAGCCACCTGCCCTTTTCGTGGACGAGCCATGAACGTATGTCCGCGCCGTTCACCAACGGCTTGAGCACGGTGGCCGATTGCGCATCTTCCTGCACGAGCCGGTCGCGGGTTGCTTGGTTGATGATGAAGGCGTTGTTGAGGCCCGTCAGTACCCCACGGTACATGCGCCCTTCAACCACCTCTTCGAGTGGCTTGCCTGCATCAAGCAGCTTCGCCAGCAAGTGCCTGCTCGCATCATCGATCAGTTGCCAGCCGCTATCAGGTTGGTCGTGGATGCTCACTGCTATCAGCTTGGCTGCCACCCGCTCGGCAAATTCCTTCAGCCCTTCGCTGCGGCTGAAACGGGCCACTTGGGTGCTGTGTTCTGCTGGCGGGGCGAGCTTGCGGAGCAGTGGGATGGCTGGGTAGACATCAGGCGCATCATGGAAGATGCGGTTGTCACCTAGATCGATAATCTGATCCAGTGTGACGTTGGTACGCAAAAAGTTGCGTAACGGTGTGGCGTAGTTGGCCCGCAGCCATGCGTTGCTGGCGATGTAACCGAGCCGCCCGCCCGCCCGCAGTAACTTGATGCCCTGTTGGAAGAAGTAGACAAAGAGATCGGCGGTGCCGCTGTAGGTCTCAGGATAGACCGCCTCGAAGTAGGGCTTGAGCAGCCCCAGTTGCTCTTGCCGCACATAGGGAGGATTGCCCATCACCAGGTCAAAGCCGCCCTCTGCGCCCAACCAGCGCCCATAGCGGTCGTAGAAGACTTCGGGAAACTCAAGATCCCAATGGAAGAAGCGTTGGGCCGCTTTGAGTTGGCGCAGCTCTTTGAGCGGACGCTCGAAGGCCGGGGTGGCGAAGGCCCCTTCGTCGCGCTTGGTGACATACTCGGCCAGCGCCTGCCACATGCTGCGTTCGGGCGTCACGCCGAAGCCAGCGGCGGTAACCAGGTCGGCCAGCGCCCCAAAGCGCTCGGTCAGCCCGGCGCGTACCGTTTCGTAGATGCGCTCTTGCTCTTTGACATCGGCGACACTGCGGGCGGCGCTGCCCTCAATCAGCCACATGGAGTTGACCGCGCTCGCCATGGCGCCAGCAAAGGCGGCATCGTCGAGCAGCGTGAGTTGATCGGCAGTTGGGCTTTGGGGCTCCTTTTTGCTGCGTCGCGTCGGCTTCTTCGGCGTAGTTGCCGTATCCAGTTGGGCAGCGCGGGCACCTACGAGGGCGTTGCCGCAGCGCATATGGTGGTCGAGGAACGAGAGGGGCCGCCCCTTCGCAGCGGTGGCCAGCCAGAGCGAGAGTTTCGCCAGATCAACAGCCAAGGGGTTGAGGTCTACACCATAGATGCAACTCTGGGCCACGCGCCGCTTCCAGTAGGCCAGATCGGGCTCATCGTCCGCCTCAGCGGGCGGCACAACGGCCAATTCCACCAAGTAGCGCGCAATATACTCCGTCGCAGCCACAGGGAAATGGCCACTGCCCATGGCCGGGTCGAGACAATTGAGATTCAAGATCGCCGCGATCTTCGCCTCGTCACTCGGCTGATCGGCCACCGCCGCATCAAGCAGCGGGCGCAGGGTCTGCTCCACAATGTACTGCACCGCAAAATCGGGGGTATAGTAGGAGCCGGTGCGGTGGCGTTCGCCCTTGTCATTGACCACATCGGTGCTAAAGCCGTCGGCGCTGCGCTCAAGCGGCACCAGATGGTACTCCAACAGCCCCTCGTAGATCGTACCCAAATGGCGCTCAGCGAGATCGCGGTAGTCAATGAATTCCTTGCTGCCCGTCTGCGGATTGATGATGCGGGCCAGTTGATCGAGCGCAAGTTGCAACTGGGCATCGCCAATGGTGTAACGCTCCAGAAAAGGGTACTGCTCAGGATCAAAGAGGCCACCGTTGAAGGTAGCGACATTGAGCGGCGGGCTACCAGCATTGATAATGCCAAAGAGGTCGCGCAGTTCTGCCCATGTGCGCCCAGTATCAACCAGCAGCGTCATGCCACTATCGAGGCGGCGAGTCGCCCCACGCACCACCGCGTAGAGGCTATACTCATTGCGGTAGTTAGCATTCTCGCGCAGCGGCAGCAACTCGCGCGCCTCAGCGTAGAAGATAAAGAGCAGGCGGTAGAGCACAATCAGGCTACTGCCATAGATTTCGTGCAGCATCGTAGGAGTGGGCTGCAACTGGTTGCGCGGATAATCGAGGAACCCCTGGGCGAGGTGGCGCAGCGCATCGAAAGCCTGGTTCTTCAGCGAAGCAGAGAGACTATGGGCATAATCCACACTCTCGCGCAGCATACCCTCTAGGGTAAGCGTAGCGCCCAGCGCAGGCTCAAATGCAGCGCGGCGGAAGAAGGCATAGAAATAGAGAAAAGGCTCCGGCTCATCCGCATCGCTCAACTGCTTCAGGTCAACCTCGTAGTAACGATCCTGCTTCTCCACCGTATCCTTATGGTAGAGTCGCCAACGGCGGCCATTGGTGAGGATACCCCATGTAACACCCGCGTGGCGCATATAGAAAGCAATCTGATCGGAAGGCACGCGCGCGAGGTCCTCATCAACGCCAGCGAGCGAAACATCGAGCTTACGGTCCCAAAACTTGGCCTCGCCGATAGCCAAGGCAGCCGTAAGCTCAGCATCGTTGAGCGTCTTACCCTTATTGGCCTGCCGAGCCGCCTCATCGCGGTAGAAGACATAGTCGGGCTTCTTCGTTCCCTTGGGAGTCCGCAGGGCCGCCTGCACCTCAAAGGTATGGCCGAGCGCCTCAAGCACCGGGCGCACCAACTCGCGCTCAGTCTGAGCCTCATTGCTTGAAGGGGTAAAATTGGCAAAGATCGCCCGAATCTGGGCAAGAACCGGCGTTGCCTCAGCCAGCAGGTCAAACCAGGCATCACGGCGGCGCAACGTCTCATCCAGATAGTGATCGGCAAAGAGTTGCCGGTTATAATGGCGCTGGCTGAGCGCCAAGGGCAGTTGGGCAGGGTTCATAGGTTATACCAGTTATGAGTGATGAGTGGCGAGTGACAAGCAGGGTATACCTCATTGCAATGCGGTCTGACGTAATCTGCTATGCGGCATGTTCAATGGTAATTGGTATTATCTGTTACTTTTGTTCAAAGCGGCGTCGGTTCTTCATGCGTGCTTCAGCCTGCAAATCGGCAACGCGATCAGTCTCGTCCACAATCTCACCCGTAAGCACCTCAAGCACATCTTCGAGGGTCACGACGCCAGCGACACCGCCATACTCATCAATCACGACGGCAAGGTGTTGGCGTGATTGGCGAAAGACCTCAAGCAGCCGGTCAGCACGTAGGCTCTCGGGGACAAGGTTGGGCGGACGCATAATCGCCGTGACCGACTCACTCCCTCGGCCTTTGAGTAGCGCAATCAGCAACTCTTGGCGCAGAGCAATACCGCGAACCTCATCCATATTCTCACCAACCACCACCATCCGCGAATGTTCCGACTTCAGCACCTGCTCCTCAACCTCAGCGATCGTCTCATCAGCATTGAGGCAGGTCATACTAATGCGTGGGGTCATAATAGCACTAGCGACCGTATCATTGAGTCGAAAGACCCGCTCGATCATCTCCGACTCATCGCGTTCAATAATCCCCTCCTGTTGACCAATGCGGGCCAGCAGGCGAATCTCGGCCTCATTAGTTGTTGGTAGTTTACGTGTCCCAATGATCGGCGCAACGAGACGCTCAATCAACCAGACCACCGGCGTAAGCAGGAGGGTCAATGCGGCTAAAGGCGGGGCGGCGAACAGTGCAATCGGTTCAGCATAGCGCTCGCCCAGATTCTTGGGAATAATCTCAGAGAAGATAATCACAGCCAACGTCAAGCCCGCCGAGAAGAGGCCAATCCAGACACTACCAAAGACATTCGTAGCCATATCGCCAATCAGGATGCTACCACCGATATTTGCGACATTGTTGAGTACAACAATCGTACTAATTGGGCGACCCATATCTTGACGGATGTGGAGCAGCGTGGCGGCATTACGCTTGCCCCCCTCAGCCAATTGGCGCACACGCACCAACCGTGTCGAAAAGAGCGCCGCCTCAACACCCGAACAGAGTCCTGAACTGACTAAGACGAGAGCAATAAGCAGGAAGAGTTCGTTCATAGTTACTTTCGATCCATGGTACTAAGGAGGCACATCCCCCGAAGAACTTTTTGTTAGCGCGAAGAAGCCTTGGGATCGTGGGGGGGGGGCGTCGCGTTGGCTGAGCCTGTCGAAGCCAACGCGACGTTGGCTTCGACAGGCTGGCTTCGGCAGACTCAGCCAGCGGCGCGGTGGCGCAGCCCCACCAGCAGGTTCTATAGGCCGAAATCCACGCTACCCAACACCCATGGTATAGTATGTAGGTATAAAGGGATTATATGTCGGTTCAACAAAATGTGTAGCTAGATGAGGAGTTGCAATGTCTCAGCAAATGCCAGGTGGCCCCGGTCGTTCCATGCAGCCACAGCGGGGGCTTCCCTATGGCGTACTGACCAGTGGTGTGGTAGTGGTACTCATTCTCGTCTTCGCGATTTCCAATGCGACGACGGTGATTGATGCAGGTACCCGTGGTGTGGTCAAGACCTTTGGTGAAGTGACGGGCGTGTTTGGTGAAGGGCTGCACTTTCGCGTGCCCTTCATCACCAACGTGGTGGTGGTTGATGTGCGGACGCAGCGCATGATCTCGTCCTCTTCAGCGGCCTCACGCGACTTGCAGATTGTGACCACCCAGGTGGTCTTGAACTATCGTGCCGACCCGGATGCAGTGGGTAATCTCGTTCGTGAGATTGGGATTGACTATGAGGCTAAGATCATCGATCCAGCCATTCAAGAGTCGGTCAAAGCGGCGACCGCCCAGTTTACCGCAGAGAATCTGATTACGCAGCGCCCCTTAGTCTCAGAATCGATCCGTGAGGTGCTGCTGACACGTCTTGCGCCGCGTGGCATCATCGTGGAAGATGTCTCGATCACCGAGTTCAACTTTAGCGAAGAGTTTAGTCGGGCGGTTGAGGCCAAGCAGGTAGCCGAGCAGGATGCCGAGCGTGCCGAGCGCGAATTGCGCCGCGCCCAGATCGAGGCGCAGCAGCAGGTCGCCCGTGCCCAGGCCGAAGCGGAAGCACGGCTCGAAGTAGCCCGCGCCGAAGCCGAAGCGCTACGGCTCCAGCGCGAAGTCATCTCGCCCGAACTGCTGCAACTGCGCTTCATCGAGCGCTGGGACGGTATCTTGCCCCGCTTTATGACCGGCGACACCGGCATGCTACCACTGCTCAGCATCTCAGCCGATGACATCCAATCCGACCCGGTCGCCCGTCCCACCGTACAGCCCGCCCCGGAGCCACCAGTGGAGATTGATCAGCAGCCGTAGGTTGGATGAACAGATGAACGGATGAACGGATGAACAGATGAACAGATGAACAGGATCGCGGGTGTTGAGCTTGTCTAAGCACCCGCATCCTCGCGTCCTCGCGTCCTCGCGTCCTCGCGTCCCCGCATCCTCGCGTCATCCTCACGGCCCAGCGCTCACCAACGGTTCCAGTTGGGCATAGAGCTTATCTCCAATGCCACTGACGCTGCGTAGCTCCTCGATGCTGCCGAAGGGCCCTTGGGTCTCGCGTCGGGTCACGATGCGTTCAGCCAAGACCGCGCCAATCCCCGGCAGGCTTTGCAGTTCGGCCTGCGATGCGCGGTTAATATTGATCAACTGGGGGCCTTGGGGCGCTGCTGCCGAACCGACCGCGACAACTGCGGCTTCAGGGCTATCACTGGCCACCAGCATGGGAATGTGGATATGGCCGGCATCGCTGAGCGGTGCGGCAAGATTGATCTGATCGGTCGCCGCATCCTCGCGGAAGCCCCCAGCGGCTACGATGGCATCCTTGACCCGCGCCCCTTCGGGTAGGCGGTAGACATCGGGGTGGTTGACGGAACCACTCACGTAGACGATCAGTTCGACCGGCAGGGTTGGGGCGGGCGGTGCAACCGCCACAAAGTCATCAAAAGCATCATCAAATGCGGGCGGTGCAGCTTGGTTCAGCCCCAGATAGGGTGCAAAGCCAAATCCTAACACCACCACGCCCAGCAGTAAGCAGACCAGCGCCGCAATCATGCGCGGATTGCGCTCGATGTTCCATTCCATGGTGTGCCTCCTCAGTTATGGGAGGGTGTGCAACAACCAAGTTGCTTACACATCCTTCCCCCTATAACATGTACCGTTTGAGGAGGCTAAAAGTTACGCTTTTGGTGAGAGGACATCTTGTTCCTCTAGCAGAAACTCAAAAGTGGCGCACGAGTACGCGGTACACACTCAAGAAAAGTATGCTACCCCCACTAATCCAGTAGATCACTTGTACCCAGAGGTTTCCACTATCAGTACCACTCATGATGCCATGTACGAGAGCCAAGAGGAAAGTTACGTAACCTAGTAGGTGTAACCATTGCCATACACGCCGTCCGAGCCGATCTTTTACGTAGAAGCTCATACCGATCAGCGCCATGCCATAGAAGGCCACTTGGCCTAAACCTACCCAGAAGGGAGCGTGACCACTATAGGCAAAGGGGGTAAACAATTGTGCAGGTGTTGTGGCAATGTAGTGATCGCCCAACAGCATGAGAGCGTGAAAGAGTGCAAACGCTAAACCGAGCAAGCTGGTATGCTGATGCAGATCGAAAGCCAATGGCCCGCCTGGCCAGACCCGCGCCATACGGTTGCTCATCAAGAGACCAAACACCATCGCGCACCAAAGCAGTGCATACGCAATCATTGCACTACTACGGGCAAGCTGCCAGTAGGCTTTGGGAGCTTCACCAAAGAGCGATGCACTCAGACCTGGCAGCCACGTAGGTAGCATAATCACTGCTGCTAGGGCGCCTACACTGACTCCCAACAGCAACAGAATGACTTCATGCAGCGCCATTGCTGGGGGCATAGCGGTGAATAGATCGGTATCCGGCGTCGTAACTGGCCGTGGAGCGCGTTGTACTTTGGCCGTATGTAGCTCTGATGTTGGTTCTACGTTTGTCATAGGTGCATCCGATCAATATGTGTATTCTTTTGGCCATACCTGCATCGTAGCTGTCTGTATGGCCCATCCCTCATTGTCTAATACTATGCCTGCCAACTGCGGACGTTGGTTGAGCCAAGCTATTCCGGCATTGCGCCCAAGCATCAAGACTACTTTAGCCGCCATCTCGGCAGTGAGGGCGTTAGGAGCTACGATGGTTACACTCAGCAGATCGCTTGTTGCAGGCATACCAGTACGTGGGTCAATGATATGATGGTATGCTTGACCAGTTCGATACCAGCGGCGGAAATCACGGCCTGAAGTTGCAATAGCGCCCTCTTTGAGCATGATCAGTTCCAGCTCATCTGCGGGTGCAAAGGGGTCTGCGATCCCTATCGCCCATGGCGAGCCATCGGCACGCGGGCCACTTACCGCAATATCGCCACCTAGATCAACCAATGCTGGAGCACTGCGTCCCAACCAACGCGCTAAATGATCCGCCGCCCATCCCTTGGCACTCCCGCCAAGATCGAGGCGCATCTGTGGTGGCAGCGCGACCGCTTGAGGTTTGCGCTGGCGACGGATACGCTGCCAAGGCTGTACGTCGTGGTGAGAGCAGTTGGGGTAGGTTGTATATTGCTGAATACTATCTGTGGCAGTATGATCCCACATTGCTTGTTGTATCATGGCAAAATCGCGATCGTATCCTGCTCGTTCTAACGCGGTAAGCAATGTTGGCGTTACAAGACCCTCACTCGCCCACGCGGCCCAGAGTGCTGCCGCAAGGGCTGCCCAAAGCGTTGGACTGACTGGCTGCCAACCCTTGCCTGCTTGGGCGTTGAGTTGACACAGCTCACTCGTAGCCCGAAAGCGACTCAGGTTTGCCTCCCATTCCATGATCTTTGCTGCCGCGTGTAGCAAAACGTGGTGTTGCGCTCTATCTGGTGTATCAAGCACCAGCCTGATCTGGCAACCCATAGCGCGAACATCATGAACCTGCACGTTAAGCCTTCCGGTGAAATGGACGAGGGAGGTGCAGCCTCCTCCTCCTGCATAGTTAACGCGAAGAGCGCGTAACTGTCACTGCGGTTGGGCGCACTACTGGCGGCGTAGGATTGACCAACTGAGGTGCCACTTGGCTCTCAAATTGTACTAAGGGTACAAGCGTCGGTATGGGGGCAAAGAGGCCACTTGTTGTAGGAAGCGCTTCTGGGGTTGTTGTAGCAGGACTTGCATGGGCCAACAGCGCCCATCCACCCAAGGTCGCCGCCACTGCTGCCACGTTGATCATCGTCTTGAGATCATGCCCGGCTGTGCGGCATGTTGGTGTGCGTTTCATCATGGACGCTCCTCCTTGGATAGCTTGGCATAGACTACTTGGCCAGTGTTGGCATCCACATAGACTTCGCCACCATCAATGAACTTGACTTCATAGACAAGCAAGCCACGCTCCTCTTCCAGTTCTACCTTACGTACTGTCCCACCACCCCGGTAGTTGAGCGCAATAGCTGCCGCTTCTTCGGCTGTGGGTGCTGTAGTCATCGGCACTGTGGTGGCAACAGTTTCACTCTGAGGCATTGTCTGTGGGGCAGTCTCAAGGTTGGATGGAGGAGTAAGCTGTTGATTTGCCTGCTCTATCTGCTGATTGGCTTCAGCGATGGCCGTCTGGTAGGCCGCCTCACGCTGCTGAAACTCACTGACCAATGTTGGATCGGCGATCACATCTGGAGTCAATGTTGTCGTGAGCAGTTGGGCACTGCTCTGGCTCCACTGCCCAACTAACGCCCCAGCGATGATCAGGATAAAAGCGGTAAGACCTGCGGCAACCACGAGCATTGTGCGTTGATTCATGGAAATTTGTCCTTTGAACTCAGGCGATGAACCATAACGCTATCATAGTTGTCTTGCTTCAAAGCTATCTTGGAAAGTGCAATCCGGACTCTCATCTTTTTCCAATGATCATACGGTATCCTAATGTGACAAGAGAGGGTTGTAGGGCGGCAGCCCTAATATCGGATATTTTGAGGAAGTATACGCATGCGTGTTTTAGTTATCGAAGATGATCAGCGTCTGGCGCGTTTAATTGCACGAGTGCTGGAAGAGGAGCATTATCAGGTTGATCTCGCCTATGAGGGTGCAACAGGGCTTGAATTGGTGTTGCGTGGTATCTATGATGTGGCGATCATCGATTGGATGTTGCCTGAACGCGATGGGCCGAGTATCTGCCGAGCGGTGCGCCTCGCGCGCGTACCCACGGCACTGCTGCTCCTGACAGCGCGTGGTCAAGTAGAGGATAAGGTTGCAGGCTTTGCGAGTGGGGCTGATGACTATATGGTGAAGCCGTTTGCGTTTGAGGAGTTGTTGGCGCGGGTGCGTGCTCTGAGCCGCCGTTTTCTGCCCTTGACTGGCGGCGAACTGCAAGAGTTGCGTTTGGGCGAGCTTGTACTCGATCTACGCGCCCACACCGCTCGCCGTGGGCTACGAACGCTCGATCTTACACCAACTGAATGGAACTTGTTGGAGTACCTCTTGCGCCATACCGGACAGACCCTCAGCCGTCAACAAATTCTTGATTATGTCTGGTCGTATGAACAAGATGTGCAACCACAAATGGTTGATGTCTATGTCTCATACCTACGGCGCAAGTTGAACGGGCCGGGAGAGCGCGATCCGATTACTACCGTGCGGGGAGTGGGCTATCGCTTGGAGGCCAACCTTGTTTAGAGGTTTACGTTGGCAATTTACCCTGATCTACACGCTCGCTGCCCTAGCAGTGGTCGTTCTTGTTGGCGCTGGTTCCTATTTGATTGTGGCACGCTACTTCGCTGGAGTCACCGATCTTGCTTTGCAGCATAAGATGGCCCACGAGTTTCATGCCCTTGCCGCCCCGCTGCCCCCTTCATTGCTGCATGCCGACCGTGATTGGTCGTTGGTGCGTCAAGATGCGGGTCTGCTACCCCCAACGCGATCTGAGCCCTCTACGGCTCACCGCAATGGAAATACTCCATCGTCCAATTCTACTGACATCGCTGAGTTAGCGGCAATTATTGTGCTACCGTTGGATACTAAGGGTCGTATTCTTTTCCATCCCAACACGACTGCACCACTGCTCACTCCACATCAGGGGGCTTTGGCCGTTGCGTTGCAGCAGGGGTATGATCTCCGTACCATAATGACCGACGATGGTCAGCGGGTGCGCTTGCTTACCTATCGTCTCACCCGTAGCGATGGGCCAGCCGCACTACAACTTGCCCGTGAGTTAGGTGACCAAGAGCGTATTCTCAATCAATTAACCGCTGGGTTATTGATGCTGGCGTTTTTGAGTATGGCTCTAGTTGGCACAACCAGTTGGTGGTTGGCTGAACGGGCTTTGCGTCCGGCTGAAAAAGCTTGGGAACGCCAGCAGCGCTTTATTGCTAGTGCCAGCCATGAACTGCGTACTCCGCTGACCCTCATTCGTGCCAGTTCTGAAGTGGCGCTACGCAGCCTCGATCAGCAACAACACGATCAACGTGAACTGTTAGGCGATATTGTAGCTGAGAGTGATCACATGCGTCGTCTCGTAGACGATCTCTTGATCCTGTCACGGCTTGATAGTGGTCAACTTAGCCTGATAGTGGAAGCGGTTGAACTCTCTGTACTGCTCCAAGATCTGCAGCGTCAGACGGCGCATCTTGCTACTGAACGGGGGATACAGGTGCAACTTGATGCAGTCACAGGCTATGTTCAGGCCGATGCAGCGCGCTTACGTCAGGTTTTGCTCATTCTGCTCGACAATGCGCTACGGCATACCCCCCCGCGTGGTACGATTTGCCTAGCGGCTATCGCTGAAGGGCGCAACCTGCGTATCAGTGTGAGCGATACAGGCAATGGGATTGCGCCAGAACACCTACCCCATCTCTTCGAGCGTTTCTATCGCGTTGATCCTGCCCGAGGGCGCGAAGGCGGCAATGCTGGCTTAGGCCTTGCTATCGCCAAGAGCCTCATCACGGCTATGGGTGGGCAAATTGGCCTCACAAGTACTTCACAGCAAGGCACCACCGCATGGGTGGTGCTACCACAAAGCCCTACCAATTACCGTTGAACAACCCGCATTTACTAAGAGGCTGTCTGAAAATTCTACGAACTGGCGTTGGAGTGCCGGCTTCAGCCGGCTAAAGCCGGCACTCCAACGCGTGCCCACTAGCTTTTCAGACAGCTTCTAAGAGCAGCTACAAACTCCCTACCTCAAGCTCGCGCAGGAAATCTTGAATGAGCGGGCGCTGGGCTGCGAAGTCTACCAAGAAGGCATCGTGGCCAGCGGGTGAGGTGATATCTACATGCTCCACTGGGCGGCCCTGGCGCGTGAGCGCGTCGGCAATCGCACGCGATTCACTGGTGGGGTAGAGCCAGTCGCTGTCAAAGGAGATGATCAGGCTCGGCCCAGGCATCCGCGCCATTGCAGCATCGAGTGAGCCGTAGCGCCCCGGCAGATCCCAGTAGTCCATCGCCTTCGTGATATACAGGTAGGAATTGGCATCAAAGCGGGCATTGAAGCTATCGCCCTGATAATCGAGGTAGCTTTCGACCGCGAATTCGCGTTCAAGGCTAAAAGCTGGCTCATTGGCCCCCTGGAGGCGACGCCCAAACTTCTGCTCAAGGGCCGGTTCGCTCAGGTAGGTAACGTGCCCCACCATACGTGCCAGCGCCAAGCCATTGGTTGGCCGCTCGTGGTCGTAGTAGTCACCATCACGCCAGCGCGGGTCGCGCATAATCGCCTGACGCCCGATGCTATTCCATGCAATCGTCTGGGGCGAAGAGCGGGCCGCAGTGGCCAAGAGCAGCGTGCCGCCGACGCGCTCGGGGTGGGCCGTTGCCCATTCGAGAGCCTGAAAGCCACCCATCGAGCCGCCTGCGACAGCGAAGAGCCGCTCGATGCCCAAGGCATCCAACAGACGCACCTGGGCACGCACCATGTCGCCAATCGTGATCACTGGGAAATTGGCCCCGTAGGGCCGCCCCGTCCACGGATTGGGACTTGCCGGGCCAGTAGAACCCATACAGCCGCCCAGCACATTGGAACAGATAATAAAATATTTTTCGGTATCAAATGGCTTGCCCGGCCCAACCATCGCATCCCACCAACCCGCTTTGCGGTCGGTAGCACTATGGTAACCTGCCGCATGGGCATCACCAGAGAGCGCATGCAACAGTAAGATCGCATTATCGCGGGCGGCGTTGAGTTGCCCGTAAGTCTCGTAGGCCAGCGTTACCGCCCCAAGACGCTCCCCACTCTCCAACGCCAGCGGCTCGATCCACGTCAGAGACTGGCGTTGCACGATACCGACACCCTCATAAGCACGCTCAAACTGGACTGCGGTCATGGGCTCTTATCCTCAATTGCTAGCTATATGGTGGTGAGGCGCAGCCTCTCACCCGAAGAACTTTTTTGTGAGCGCGAAGAAGCCTTGAACTCGTGGGGGGCGTCGCGGTGGCTCGGTGGCTCGATGGCTCGGTGGCTCGGTGGCTGAGCCTGTCGAAGCCAGCCTGTCGAAGCCAGCCTGTCGAAGCCAGCCTGTCGAAGCCAGCCTGTCGAAGCCAGCCTGTCGAAGCCACCGCGCCGCTTGGCTTCGACAAGCTCAGCCAACGTGACGCCGGTTCGGTGGCTGAGCCTGTCGAAGCCAGCTTGTCGAAGCCACCGCCCCAACAACAGGTCGTAGGCCGAAGCCCTACACCTGCGCCAGCGCAGCGTCCAAATCGGCCAAAATGTCATCAAGTGTCTCGATGCCAACCGAGAGGCGCACATAATCCTCGCTGACGCCGGTGAGTTGTTGCTCTTCCGCCGTGAGTTGGCTATGGGTCGTGCTGGCCGGGTGGATGGCGAGGCTACGGGCGTCACCAATATTGGCCAAGTGGGAGAAGAGCTTGAGGCTATCAATGAACTGCTTGCCCGCCGCGAGGCCGCCCTTGATCCCAAAGCCGACAATCCCACTCTGGCCCTTCGGCAGATACTTCTGGGTCAAAGCATAGCTGGGGTGGCTTGGCAGACCGGGGTAATTGACCCAAGCAACCTTCGGGTGTTCACCCAGCCAGCGGGCGACGGCAAGGCCATTCTGGCTATGGCGCTCCATGCGCAGCGGCAAGGTTTCGAGTCCTTGCAATAGCATGAAGGCATTGAAGGGGCTGATAGCGGCCCCAATATCACGCAGACCCTGCACACGCGCCTTGATGATATAGGCGAGGTTGCCTAACGCCTGGCTATAGACCAACCCGTGGTAGCTGGCATCGGGCTCGGTAAACTCCGGGTAGCGCCCGTTGGTCCAATCAAAGTTCCCGCTATCCACAATCACGCCGCCGATGCTGGTACCGTGGCCACCGATATACTTGGTAGCCGAATGGATGACAATATCGGCCCCGTGCTGAATAGGCTTCCAGAGGTAGGGCGTGACCGTCGTGGCATCAACAATCACCGCCACGCCAGCTTCATGGGCAATCGCCGCAATCTGCTCAAGGTCGAGAACATCGAGCTTCGGATTGCCGACCAATTCAAGGAAGAAAGCCTTGGTACGCCCATCAATCGCCTTGCGGAAGCCCTCAACATCACGCGCATCAACAAAGCGGGTGGTAATACCCAACTTCGGGAGCGTATGGCGGAAGAGGTTGTAGGTACCGCCATAGAGATCGCTCGAAGCGACAATATTATCGCCGGTGCCAGCCAGATTAAAGATCGCCAACGTCTCAGCAGCCTGCCCCGACGCAAGGGCCAGCGCCCCCACCCCGCCCTCAAGCAGCGCCATGCGCTTCTCGAAGACATCGGTCGTGGGATTCATAATGCGCGTATAGATATTGCCAAACTCTTGCAGACCAAAGAGCCGAGCGGCGTGGTCAGTATCCTGAAACTGGTAGGACGTTGTCTGGTAGATCGGAACTGCCCGTGCGCCAGTTGTCGGATCGGGCGTCTGCCCACCATGCAGGGCCAAAGTCTCAATACCATTGAACTGGGGCGTATCGGACATAGGGTACTACTCCTTGCTGGTTGCGCTAGGGCAAACAAAAAGCCCTCATCGGATGCGATGAGGGCAGACACTAGCGATTCACTTTGAGCGATCCGCAGGGCGTGCCGCTCATCTTCCAGGTTTTTGCTGACGGAATTGGCACCATCCCTTCGGAATTGTAGATTGTAGATGATAGATTGTAGATTGTGCATCATCTACAGGCTACCATTACAACGCACAATCAAACTCGGGGGTTGCCGCGGTTTCACAGGGCCGTTCCCTCCACCGCTCTGGATGAGCTTGCGCGTCTGGTTGTTTGTGTGCTGGCGGCACTATAGCAGTTTGTTGCGCGCTTGTCAAGTACCAATGTTTGTTACGTTGCATTGTCAGCAATCGAAGTGGTAATGCACGTTTGCAAGGAAAGTGCTATACTAAGTCTAAACGATTGCCGCGATCGGTGTGAGGCCACCGTGAGCAACAGGATCGCGCAACGATGCCCGATAGTACAATGCTCGATACTACGTTACTCAACCACCTGCGTGAGCTGGTGCTGCTCTGTGATCTGGAGGGTACGATTGGCTATGCCAATGCCGCAGCGCAGCAGCTTGCTCAAACACCATTGGAGGATGTGTCGTTCCTCGACTTTATTGGCCCAGAGAGTCGTGCAAAGGGGGAACGCTTCTTAAGCTTGGTTGCCACCACAGGGCCAGACGCGCCGACGGAGCGTTGGGAATTGCCGATTGGTGATGCGTTAAACTATGTGGTGGCCTATTTTCACGGCTATTGTGAGCAAGAGCAACTGGTGATTATTGGTGAGCTTGAACCACCCTCGGTGGGTGAGATGCAAACGGAGCTCTTGGCGCTTACCTCGGAATTGAGCCAAGCCCAGCGCGAACAACGCCGCCAGAATCGCCAATTGGCCCACGCTCTGGCCGAACAGCGCCACCTGCTCGACACGATCCAATCGCTCTCGGTGCCCGCTGTACCGATCTGGGATCGCGTCTTGCTGTTACCCCTCGTAGGCCATTTTGATAGCCGCCGGGCCGATCAGGTCAATACCATGTTGCTCAATCGCGCATCACAGATGCGCGCCAAGTTCGCCATCATTGACCTGAGCGGCATTGCGCTGGTTGATACCTCTGTCGCGCAACAGCTCATTCACAGCGCCCAGGCGCTTCGTCTGCTCGGGGTACAACCAATCTTGGTGGGGATCAATCCCGAAATTGCCCAAACCATTGTCAATTTGGGCGTCTCGCTACCCGGTTTCGTCATCAAAGTTGATCTGCGCGATGCGTTAGCCTTTGTTCTCGCTCGCATGGGGACAAAGACGCGAAAAACGAGGTAGAACCACTCGTTCTTTTAGCGGGCTATCATCTTTGACGGTTGTCCGCAACATTTCAGACATATGGAGGCAGCAATGCAGCAGCTTGCAACAACCTATGAAGAGTATTTAGGCGCACTACGCAGTGGTGACCGGCGGGTTGCGCTGAATACCGTGCGTATGGCCCTGGCTGAAGGTGCCGACATCCGCGATCTCTACATGGATGTCCTACAGCCCGCGATGTATGAAGTTGGACGGCTCTGGGAGACCAACCAGTTCACGGTGGCCCAAGAGCATCTTGCCACGGCGATCACGCAGAGTGTGATGGCGCAGATCTATGCCGCAGTGATCTGCAACCCACCGATTGGGCGCACGATGGTGGCCACCTGTATCGGCGGTGAACTGCACGAACTCGGGATTCGCATGGTCTCCGACTTCTTTGAGATCGAAGGCTGGGATGTCTTCTACCTAGGGGCCAACATGCCGCCCGACGATGTCATCTCGATGATCGATGAGCATCGCGCCCATCTGTTGGCCATCTCGGTGACGCTTGGGGGCCATGTGATGCAGGTGCGTGAACTGATCAACGCGGTACGCGCCTCGCATGTTGGTCGCCGCGTCAAGATCATGGTTGGTGGTCAGCCCCTCAACCGCTCGCCTGATGCTTGGAAAGCGATTGGTGCCGATTTTACTGCTGGCGATGCGCGTGAGGCAGTGAAAATGGCGACCGAGGTGCTCGCATGAGCAGCCTCAGTCAATGTAACATGCTCGGACGCCTGAGTAACGAACTGATCCTTGTCTGTGACGATGATCTGGTGGTGCGCGAAGCGAACGGTTTGGCTGTGCAAACTTTGGGTACAGCGATCATTGATCATTCGTTATTCGACCTCTTTTCACCAGCGGCTCAGGGTAAAGGTACCGCCTTCGTGGCTGAACTGCAACGCTTAAGCGCTGATCAGATTACCCCGACCTGGGAGTTGATGCTCGATGTGCCCCACGGCAATAAGCTCCTAATTGGGATCAGGGGGGGCAAGTTACCTGGGCGCGGCTGGCTGATTATGGGTGGCGGCGAGCCGAGCGGGATTAGCAACTTGTACCACGAAGTCTTGGCGCTCAACATCGAGTTGACCACCCTGATCCGTAAGTTATCACGTGAGCAGACTGTACTGAATGATCGGATACAGCGCTTACTAGACCTTCAGGAGCAATACAATGTCCAACCCCACTGAGGCCCTTGTGCTTAGCCGCTTAACCAGTATGCGTGCTGACCTTATCCACCACCTGACCGAAGAGCTTACCGAGAAACTGCCGATTATCAGCCCGCGTGCCCACCGCGACGACAGCCCCGAGATGCACCGTGAGCGCATGCACAAGACCGCCACGCGCTTCCACGATACGCTTATGGCAGCGGCTGATGCCGGTTGGAGCCTGATCTCCTTTGATTACAGTTGGGCCTCGCGGGTCTTGCAACCCCTTGGGGTGACCTGGGAGCACCAGGACACGGCAATCACCGCCTATTTTGCGATTGCACGCCGCTTGGCCGAGTGGAGCGATGAGGAAGACGCAGCCCTCACCTCCATCGAGCAGCATATGCGCGCCGAGGTGCAGCCGGCGTATACTGCGTAGCAACCATGAAGCCGCGAGTGAACTGCGTTCGCTCGCGGCTTCATCCTAAATTTGACGCTCCCACATTTCACGAAGTGGGAGAACATGGTTCTCCCACACCCTCTACTCAACATCAAACACGGCATCCACCGCAACCTGTAGCTCCGGCAGGAGTGGCGAGGTCGCGCTGCTGCCCCGGAGGAAGTGGCCATGCTCGCGGTAGCCGCTGCCGTCGAGGCTTAGGACGGTGATGCTCTCATCTATGGGGTTGACGATCCAGTATTCGGGGATGCCTCCTTCGGCGTAGTCATGACGCTTGACCACCGTGTCCCGTTCGGGATTATCAGGGCTCACGACCTCCAACACCAGATCTGCGCCTAACCAGTAGTTCTCTTGGTTGCGCGGATCGTGCTTGTCGAGCAACAAGAGCAGATCAGGCTCGCGGAATTTGCCAGGGCGAATTTGCATGCGTAGCGCCGCGAAGAGGACTTCGCCCCCACGGGGTTTGATGATGCCGAGCAGCAGGGCGTAGAAGAAGGCGATGATGCGTTGGTGGGTGCGCGTGGGCATGGGTAGTACCTCAATGATGCCATCGGTAAACTCAACCAGGCGGTTGCTCTGGTTGCTTAGGTGTAGGTAGCTTGCCTCGGAACAGCGGTCTTGCGTGGTAAGCATAGGAGCGCCTCCTGTCGATAAGGTGGGGACTTCCGTGGGTAGTAGAGCGTTTTTGAGAGGTACAGAGGGTTTTTACTACCTGAAAAGCCGGGGGGCACACGCTGGAGTGCCGGCTTTAGCCGGCTGAAGCCGGCACTCCAACGCCAAACCATAGAC
>NZ_NQWI01000092.1 GCF_002532535.1 Candidatus Viridilinea mediisalina | reverse complement strand
CTCTCGTTGAAGTGCAAATTTGGCACCGAGGGCGAAGCCCTGATGCGCGAGGTTGCCGCTATCGAGGATGTTGCACTGCTCCAATTGCTTGCTGACACCGTTGAGCATATCGAGAGTGTTGAGGAGTTGCGGGCGTGGCTGGCGGACGAGGCGGGGTAGCGGCGGGGGTTGGTGTGCCAAAAAGCCTTGCCGGTGGCGTTTAAGTTGGTGAGGGTGATGCGTTGGATGATGTCTGCTCGCGTGTCCTTGGCGATGCCCCGGAAGACCCTCACCCCCTGCCCCCTCTCCCGCAAGCGGGAGAGGGGGGGAAGAGATCGAGATTCTTGGCGTTGCAATGGGCTTCTTGCGGGACAACGCACACGATTTCTGTCCGCCCATGCCCCCCGACCCCCGCCCCCCGACCCCCGGCCCCCGATCCCCGATCCCCGATCCCCGATACCCGGAGTTCCACATGGCCCACGTCCTCGTAACCGGCGGTGCCGGCTTCATCGGCAGCCACCTCGTAGACGCCCTGCTCGCCCGTGGCGACACGGTGCGCGTCTTCGACGACTTGAGCACCGGCCAGCGCGCCAACTTGGCTGCGGTGCAGGCTGAGGTCGAGCTGCTTGAGGGCGACCTGCGCGATGCGGCCACGGTGGCGCGGGCGGTCGCAGGGGTCGAGGTGGTCTATCACCAGGGCGCACTGCCCTCGGTGCCGCGCTCGATTGCCGACCCGTTGACGAGCCACGCGGTCAATAGTACGGGTACGCTAAACCTGCTGCTGGCCGCCCGTGACGCCGGGGTGCGGCGGGTGGAGGTTTAATCGTGAAATTTATTGTTAAAACTTTGAAAAAATACGCAAAACAAACAATATCTTATCCTTATAATTTAGTTTGTAAAAATGAATATGACAATCAAGTATTTAAAAGATTCAATGAGAGAGCGGTTGAGTACTCTTTTGTGTTCAGGCAGCTCTCGCGTTATTATCCAATGAAAATCCTTGACGTTGGTACTGGTACTTCATCTCTACCGCACCTTATGCGTAGTTGTGGATTTTTAGTTTCGTCCATTGATAACATTAAAGATTACTGGCCTTCCGGTTTAATGAATCGGCATTATTATGTTATTAATGATGATATAACTAATCCGAAGATGCAATCCAAATTCGATTTGATAACTTGCGTAAGCGTATTAGAGCATATCAAGAATTTTGACACAGCTGTTGCTAATATGTTGTCCCTACTCAATCCAAATGGCTACTTGATCCTCACTTTTCCTTACACTGATCGGATTTATATTGAAAACGTATATAAAATTCCTGGTTCAAGCTATGGACAGAACGCATCATATATTTGTCAGTCATTCTCTAGAGAAAACATACTGAATTGGATGCGCGATGGTAATGGAGAGATTGTGGAACAAGAGTACTGGAGGTTCTGGGATGGTGATTTTTGGACGGCAGGTAATCAAGTAATACCACCTTGTAGGGTTGAAAAAGAGGCTAAGCACCAGATATCTTGTGTCTTAATAAGAAAAACCAGCAGAAATAACCCTTAGTAAACTGAATGTTTCGAATATTAACCAATAAGTTTTTAGCAGATTCGTTTTTTTTGGTAGTCGGTAGATTATTCATGGCGCTATGCGGTATTTTAGCAAGTATTCTTATTGCTCGTGGTTTAGGCCCTGAGAAGAAAGGTGCATTAACTACCATTCTGACAATACCGGTTCTTGTGCAATATCTTGCAGATATGGGAATTCGTCAATCAGTGGCATATTTTATGGGCCACAAAATCCACTCTGATCAAATAATAATATCTACTGTTTTATTGTTATCTGTAATTTTTTCATTCATTGGCGTACTGATCGCATTAATTGCTTATGGTGTTAGTGGTATAATTTTTAGTTACGGCTGGTTTAGTGTTAGTATTGCAATAATTATCCTTCCAATTAGTCTATTCTCTAGTTATTTTATTGGTATATTGTTGGCAAAACAAGAAATTAGATTGCTCGCTTTCGTGCAAGGTTTTGAGAGGGCTGGTTATTTTTTGCTAACCCTTGGATTGTTTTTTGTTGGAATGATGTCTGTTGAAAGTATGTTGTTGGTTTCAGTTTTTTCGCCCTTTGTTTTGATGATGTTCGGGTTTTTAATTGTGTCTCGCTACGGTGAATTGAGTCCAAAATATATACCAGGTGTTCCGATTGAGTTTTTGAAAATCGGATCGATAAATGCTTTGGCGATCTTTGTAATTGTTTTAATGTATCGTATAGATATAATAATGTTGGAGAGAATGAAAGGCGCTTACTTTGTTGGAGTTTATTCTATTGGTGTAGGTGTCGCTGAATTTCTTTGGTTAGTTCCTCGAGCGCTAACAATGGTTTTATTTGCACGAAGTTCAATAGCGAAAGATTATTTTTCTTTTGCAAAAAAGACTGTTATGCTACTGAAATTTACTTTGTGGTGTTCGTTGTTGTTTATGTCGATACTTTTTTTTCTTACGCCATATCTTATCCCATTGGTTTACGGAATTGAATACAATGATAGTGTTGCAGTATTACAAGCAATTATTCCTGGTATATGGTTTTCGTTGGTTTTCAAAATTCTACACGCAGACATGGCAGGAAGAGGTAAGCCAGGGACAGGAATGAATATATTTATTTCTTGTTTGCTGCTGAATGTTGTTTTGAATTTTTTGTGGATACCTATTTATGGCGCTATTGGTAGCGCATGGGCTTCTTCGGTGAGTTATGCGGTATTGGCTGTGTTGTTTGCAATTAAATACGCAAGAATTAACGATATTTCATTTGTTGAAATGTTTGTTTTTTCGGTTAATGACTTGAAAAGTGTTATTAAAATTGCCAAAGGTTAATTTGATGCCGCCAAGAGATTTAGATAGTTGTTGGATAATGGTAAAGTGTGCTCGGTGATGATGAGGTAGGAGACCTTCCCCAGAGGAAGATGCATCATGGGGTCGTGTTCGTCCATTCCGCCTGCCTCCAAGATTGTGATGGTGCTTGGCGCTGTGCATTAGGAAGCCATGAAGCGATCTTGCGCACTAACTGAAGATTGCCTGCCGACTCGTACCACTTTGTGGATGCGACCCTGTGGCCTCCGCAACCCCCCGGTGCCTCCGCTGGCTTGGTCGCTACACGGTCGTTTGGGTAACAATGGGCCAGTAGACCAAAGCCGACCCATTGATGCAGGCCCGCATCGCCGTGGATGCTATCGCTCAGGTGATGTGTATTGGTCTCTACAACCGTTTCATCGATGCGCAGCTTGTGTCCGTTGCTTACCTGCAGTTGCCGGGCCAGTGGGTGACATGATCCAGCAAGGCCTGCAAGGTCGTCGGCTGGATCAACCTGTCCCGGCGGATCAGGATGGTGTCGTCGGGAACCTAGTGGGCGTGACCCGACAGGTCTGGCGCAGCCCCAGGTGGTTGCCTACGAAGTGTTCCGTTGCCTCGAAAGCCAATACTAGAACGATGCCTATATCCGGCCTCATGAAATTTGGTTGTGAAGGATTGTTTTTAGGATGAATTCACTACTACGTTACACTAATATATTAATTGGTTTTATAAAACATCATTTCTTTAGTTTAACGAACCTTTCGGATGAAGCCATATCGAAATATCTGGTTATGAATTTGTCATTATCCAATATCGCTGAATTTGTTCGTGATCTAGAAGAACGAAGAGGTATTGTAAATACAGGCGACGATCTGCTTAAAAACATGAACGAAGTCTTCCCTGATGTTTTTTTGAGAATCGTTAATCGTGCTGATAAGGTTTGTGATCGTCAATTTGATTTGCTGGGTGTAAATATAAATCTTTCATCTCGTATTGAATGGTGTTCGGATTTTGCTACAGGATATAAATGGAAAAAATCCTATTATCGTTTCTTAAAACCAGCTCGCTATCCAGGAGGGTGTGATATTAAAGTTCCATGGGATTTGAGCGAGGGACACCAATGGGTTTGGCTTGCTCAGGCATATGTTTTGACCAATGATGATAGATATGTATTAGAATTTAAATCTCAAATAAACAATTGGTTGAAAGAAAATGCATTCCTGTACAGTGTGAATTGGGTTAGTCCAATGAAAGTTGCAACCAGAGTCTCAAACTGGTTGATTGCATTTGAATTAATGCGAAAATCTTATGTATTAGATGATGTATTCATTAAAAAATCAGTGAGTTCTTTTTTGCAACATGGCCAATTTATATTTGCACACCTTGAAGGGGGTCGTCAAAACCCCAAAACAGGTAACCACTATATAGCTAATTTAGTAGGCTTATTATATCTAGGTTTGCTGTGTCCGTATATCAAAGACAGTAAGCAGTGGTTGGATTTTGCCTTTGATGAGTTATGGAATGAACTTCATAAGCAAACCCTTTTTGACGGTATGCACCACGAGGGTTCGGTTTCATATCATCGATTAGTTGCAGAAATGTTTTTGTATAGCTATGTGATGTGTATTAATAATAAACTATACCCTCCTGCATTTGTTGCTGAACAAATACAAAAAATGTTAGATGTCATTAAAATTGTCACCAAACCTAATGGCGCAGCACCGCAGTTAGGCGATTCGGATAATGGTAGATTGCATAGACTTGCTACTTGGTCTGATCCGTACCGTGAGTGGATTGATTATCGTTATTTGCTTGCTATTGGTGCAATAGTATTTCACCGAGAAGACTATGCATTTGCTGCTGCTGATCAATGGGAGGAAGCTTTGTGGCTATTTGGATCTGGTGCGTTGACGTGGATGACTATAAACCGTAATAGTGTGATCAGTGATTCAAAAAAGACGTCAAGTAATTTAAATGATATAGGGTTGTACGTATCCCGATTTGATAAGAACTGTCTAATTGTAAATGCGGGGAGAAAGAGAGGTTTAGGAAAATTTGGTCATAATCATAATGATAGATTGAGTTTTGAATTACAAATAGAAGACCAGGACTTTATTATTGATCCTGGAACTTTTGTGTACACCAGAGATTTTAATCTGAGGAACATGTTCAGATCTACTTGCTACCATAGTACAGTAGTCGTAAATGATCAAGAGCAATCCTTTTTTGATCCAAAATACTGTTTTAAGATGCCGGATGATGTAAATTCATCTGTTCACGAATGGGTTGTGGACAAGGATTTTGATTTTTTAGACGCTTCTCATGACGGATATCTTCGTTTGCTAAATGTGATTCATCGACGGCAATTCTATTCCTCTAAATCAGGGTGCTACTGGATTGTCCGAGATATTGTTGAGGGTAGAGGTTTTCATGATTTTGATATTTACTTTCGATTGGCTCCCCGCTTAGTTGTCGAGAAAGAAATGATCGTTCCGGGGACTTATGTTATTAGTTCAGATAGAGGTGTGCGCTTACTCGTTATTCCCTTGAATGTTTTTTGTAATAATGATCCGTCCTATAAACATGAGGTTATTGATGGATGGGTTTCTTATTCTTATGGTAAACGGGAGCCAGCTTCAGTTATTCATTATCAATGGTCTTGTTCAGTTCCAAATACATGGGATTTTCTACTGCTCCCGGTGTTTCCTACAGAAACGACTGATCATGTTTGGTTGAAATTTAAAGAATTGGCTCCAAAATATTTACTAAACGCGAATTACTCCTGGTTTAAGTGATTAAAATGGATCATGTAATGCCAATTGTGCTTGAAACTGCCGATGATTACGCTGAGCGAAGCTTCCCGTCTGAGACCCTTCGCCTCGCTCCTGATAACATCCAGGGGATGTTATCTCGGTGCCACTGGCACGGGGGCCATTTAGTACTCAGGGTCGGTAATGCGGTATCATCAACGGTAATTGGTGAAATCATCCGCATTTAGCACTTACATCATTTAGGACTATGGACATGCGAATTCTTCATCTAGGTGTTGCATATCTTCCTTATATCGGTGGAAGTACTATCCGCCTGCAAGCATTGCTGACATTATTGGCTAAAAGGCCAAACATCGAGGTTCATTTGTTAGTGGCTATGGATCCTCGTAGGTTTGGTGTTTTACCTGCTTATGAAATAATTGATGGTGTTCATGTTCATCGCGTTGCTGATCAGACCCAGCTATTTTTGGCTCTTTTTCGTTTGCAAAGCGCAATGCAATTTGATGCTATTCATGTACATAATGCTCGCTATGGTCTATTTGCTATCCTCTCGGGTAATAAACCCGTGATTTTAGAATTCCATGCCCTACGAGAAATGAACAGGATAAAAGATATTTTGACCCAATTTGTCTGTAATCGTGCGAGGTATATATTTGTGCTGGCTCACTCTGCTAAGCAACAATTGATCAACCATTATAACCTTCTGGAAAATAGAATCGATGTTTTATATAATGGTATAAAATTTGATTTATTCAATCCCGAACTAGTTAGTGGTCAAATGATTCGTGATAAATTCAACCTCACTGGCTTGAAAGTCATTGGTTATGTTGGTACATTTCATTCTTGGCAAGGTGTGCATATACTTGTAGAATCTTTCAAGTTGGTTTTAAGCCATTATCCCGACATGAAACTTTTATTAGTGGGTGATGGTCCTGAAAAAGAAAGGCTTATGACGCAAGTTGGAGAACTCGGTATAGAAAAAAAGGTTATTTTTGCCGGATCCGTTCCTTTTCTTGAAACACCATCATACCTTGCTGCTATAGATGTTGTTGCTATCACTCGTCCTCAAACTGCTGAAACTAACAGTGCGGTTCCGCTTAAAGTGATAGAAGCCATGTGCATGAAGAAAAGCGTATTAGTTACTCCAGTACTCGGATTAATTGAAGTTGTTCGGCACAATCAAACAGGCTGGGTTTCGGAAGGCTTTGACGCTCGCGCTATTAGTAATATGATTGTTTCTGTGCTTGATCTCGAAGAAGATAAACGTAACAGTGTTGAACATATGGCAAGAGAATATGTTTTGCGGAATTTTAGTTGGGATGTTTCGGTTGATAAAATGCTTGAGGCTTATCATGCCATCTAGTGTTATGGCTATACTCAACGGTTCGAGCATGCTTTAGCATGAACCTAACGATGAGGTGCTACTTTGGAAGAATTTCTGATCAACGCGCTTTTATTTATTATTGTTTTTGTGATTTTGATGGTGTTTTTTCGTCAACCAGAATGGCCTTTAGCTTTACATGTGTCTGGTTTTTACTACTACCCTTTAATATTTGAAATTCTCGGATTAGAAACCTCGTCACTTACAACACTGACCTTTTATTTGTTTTTAGTAACAGGTTACTTGTTGCCGGTTTTTTTTCGACGCTCATCCAAAATCTTAGACGTACTACAAACGCGATCCAGTTTCTTTTTGGCACTGTTCACTGTGTGGATGATTTTTAACTGGATGTTTCTTAGTTTCGAATCAGCAATAGGTAGAGATAAAATAATCTTCATGTTTCTTTTGGCTTGGGCACCTTACGTGGGTGTTGCTACTTTTGACGACAAGCAGATGCATAGATTCTTAAAAATAATTGTATGGCTTGGTATGCTTGGAGTTGTAATATCACTTGTGCAACTATTCTTGGGATCTGGTTTCTCTAGTGCTACTGCAAGGTTTTCAATTACTGATGCTGCAAATCCTCTAGGCTATGCCTATGCGATTGGCTTAAGTGTTGCTGTACTATTGGTTTTCTTAGTTGAAGAGAAGAGACTGTGGGTGTGGCTTGTTGCGTTGGTGTACATCTCTACAAGTGTGATTTTAATTTTCATGTCAGCATCGCGTGGGCCAATACTTGCATTATTTGTGTCTTCAATATTTTATATTTCTCAATTCAATGGAAGACATAGAATCAAGATTGCGTCGCTTGTTTTTTTAAGTGTTTTTTTGTTGTGGTACTTGCTTCCCGTGTTTATTTCGGATGGTTTTCTTCAAAGATTTTCAGAAACAAGCAGTGCGATTTGGTCTGTAGTGTCATTGAATTACTCTGGTATGGACAGATATCAATTAATTACCGCTTCATCAGGTAGGTGGATTGTTTGGCAATCATCGATAAGTAACTTTATTGCTAATCCCATCGTAGGGGTGGGCCTCGGGAATGACAGGATTGACTTTATCAGTTCGAGTGTGAACGTTTTTGCGCATAACTTCGTTTTAGAAATAGCCGCCGAGTTGGGTTTGATAGGGTTGATTTTGTTTGCTGGTTTTATATTTAATATTTTTCGTTTGTTATTTAAAATGAATAAGTACTCAAGTGACCGAATTCTGATGGCGTCATTAACGGTTTTATTTACCTACTCAATTATTACGATGTCTTTCAGTGGTCGTTTGGTTACAGTGACAACTTTTTGGTTGGCTTGTGGCTGGATTTCTGGTTTTGCTGTGCGATCAAAATCCACTTTAGTTACGAGAAAAAATAATTCTAGAAGGTATATTTCTCCACTTCGTTCCTGAACTGACTTCTTTAAATTGGAGATTGTGAAGCACAAGAACCAGCCAAGACTCCTCGCTTCGCTTGGGGTGACAATGCAGCATGTTCATAGGCAATTGGTATTAGTAAGACAAGGCTTCGCCTTGCCGCTTCTTCCTTGACCGTTTGCTTGGGTGGCTGCGGAGGGCCCTAGCTCCTCCGCACCTCCCTGCGGGGCCGCAGGCCTCGCAGGGAGGTGCGGCAGCAGCAAAAAGCGTAACTTGGTTACGATCCTTGTCTAAGTAAACTACAGAGGAAACTTGAAATGAACTGTGCTCATGATAGAGAGGTATTTACTAACAAGTTTAGAGTGCTTCTGATTCAACGTATACTGCCACAATATCGCGTTGCCTTTTTTGATAAATTAAATGCTTCAGAAAAGCTAGATTTGACATTTGGTTTTGGTGGTCATTCTGCTGACAGAACCATTATGAGCATCCAGCCCCCGAGCAACTGGAAAGCAATAAAGCTCTCAAATTGGTACTGGCGTCAGCGCGAGACTATTTGTTGGCAATCAGGTGTGCTCAGGTTGATTCGGCCTGAGAATATTGATGCCGTAATCGCCGAATTTAATCCTCGCATCCTTACCAACGTATTGGCGCTGTTTAAGGCACGAATGTTTAATCTGCCTTTTATATGGTGGGGGCATGGTGTAAGCAGTACGAGATCAAGTAAAATTGCTGAAGGTGTAAGGAAAAAGTTGATCGAAATTGCTGACGGGGTTATTCTCTATGATGATAAGGCAAAATCTTATCTGGTAGACATGGGTTTGCCTGAAGAAAAGTTTTTTGTTGCTTTTAATTCTGTTGATACTAGGCGCATTAAGTTATTAAGGGGTGATTTCCAAAAAAACGCGAGTAAGCGGCGTGTCATTTATGTTGGCCGTCTTCTTAAACAGAAAAACCTTGATTTGCTGATTCGTGCATTTGCTGATGTATTGTCTGTAACGCATCAGGATCTTGTTCTTACACTGGTTGGCGATGGGCCTGTGAAACAGGATCTTATTCAAATGACGAATGATCTTGGTGTGTCGCATGCTGTTGAATTCAAGGGGTCGATTTTTGACGAAGAAATATTGGCTAAAATGTACTCGGATTCATTAATGGTAATATCACCAGGTTGTGTTGGGCTTATGGCTATTCAAGCTCTGTCATTCGGTGTGCCTTTGCTTATCCCAGATCAAGATGATCATGGGCCAGAAGCGAATATGTTAAAAGACAAACAAACTGTTTTGTTATTTGAATCAAATTCAATTTCAAGTTTAACAAGTCAGATGATCGAGATAATTAATAATCTAGAGCTAAGGTCTTACTTAATTACTAATGGTGTCGATTTGATTGAACGGTACTATAGTCTGGATGCCATGGTGGGTGTATTCGAAAATGCGCTCCTCGCAGCTGTTAAGAAGAAAGGATAGCTCATGAAATTATGTTTTATAGCTGATGCGAGAAGCCCAATCGCACAGAACTGGATATCGTATTTTGTTGGTGCTGATTATGATGTTCATGTTATTTCCTCATATCCATGTGCGTCAAGTGCAATTCATGGGGCTAGTATTTATGAGTTTCCTCTGGCATTTGCTCGTTTTAGTTCTTCAAGAATTAATTCGACATCTATGAATAGTAAAAAAAACCAGTCACGGGCTCGGATTAGCTCGCCTTTTACTAAAACTTTAATCCGTGATTGGGTCGCAATGTTAGATGTGATACCCCACGTAAGTAAATTGCGTAGGCTGATTAATACCATCAATCCAGATTTAGTCCATGCTATGCGTATTCCTTTTGAAGGTATTGCAGCTTCTATGGCTGTTGATGCTCGATTTCCCCTGCTAGTTTCAGTCTGGGGCAATGACTACACATTACATGCAAAGCATAGTTTGCCAACTGCGATCATGACTCGTCGCACAGTACGAAGAACTGATGCGATACATTGTGATTGTGAAAGAGACTTACGCCTTTCATTTAAATGGGGTTTTCGTGTAGATGCCCCCTCTTTGGTCGTTCCGACTGCGGGAGGTATTCAATCTGATACTTTTTTTTCAAGAACAGTTACTGATAGTAAGGTGAATTACCAAGAGTTTCAGAATAAGCGAGTTGTTATTAATCCAAGAGGTATTCGAGGTTATATGCGAAATGATGTATTTTTTCGTAGTATTCCTAGGGTCTTACATTACCATCCTGATGTACTCTTCGTGTGTCCGGGAATGGCTGGAGATAAGAATGCAATCAACTGGGTAAAGCAATATAATCTAGAAAAACATGTTGTATTGCTGCCGAGTGTTAAGCGTGATGAAATGGCGGAATTGTTTCGCCTTTCTGAGATTATGGTGTCTCCGAGTATCCATGATGGAACGCCCAACTCTCTTCTTGAAGCAATGTCGTGTGGATGTTTTCCAGTAGTTAGTGCTTTAGAATCAGTTAAAGAATGGATAACCGATCAAGATAACGGTTTGTTTTTTGACATCACATCCGAAAATGACTTGGCCGACAAGGTTGTTCGAGCTCTCGATGATGATCAACTACGTAATAATGCTAGATTGCGTAATATTAGGATAATCCAAGAGAGAGCTGACTATGCAACGGTCATGCCGAGCGTTGTTGCTTTTTATCGCCTCCTCATCAACTCAGTTTCAATTCGACCGTTGTCACAGAGATAATGTTACTGTGAAGCGTATCGAGAAAGGATGGCTATGATTTTTCAGCGAAAAAACTTGCGACTTGCTCGTACATTGATTCGTCATGCTCTAGGATTAGGTTTCTATGCTCGCCCTGATATTACGTGCTATAAGGAACGTCATGGCTCTGATTACGGGGGGTGGTGGTTGCAGCCAAAGTTGTTAAATGATGATAGTATTATATACTCAGTAGGGGTTGGGACAGATATTAGCTTTGATTTGTCGATTATTAAGAATTTAGGGGTTTCTGTTCATGCGTTTGATCCGACCCCAAAATCAATTGATTGGCTGAAGAAGCAAGAAAAACCTGATCGTTTCGTGTTTCATGATATAGGAGTTGCTCATTATGATGGTTTTGCGCGTTTTTACGCGCCTAAAAACGCGCAGCATGTGTCTCATAGCATGATTTCTCAAGACAATGTAGGTGATGAAGCGATTGAAGTGCGGGTTTGTAGTTTGCAGACGATCATGAAAGAACTAGCTCATGATCGTATTGATGTATTAAAAATAGATATTGAAGGGGCGGAGTACTCGCTGATTGATCAAATCTTAGAGGAAAGTATTCCTGTTCAGCAATTGCTAGTCGAATTTCATCATCGTGTCATTCCTGATGGAGTGAAAATGACGAAAAAGACGGTTCAAAAAATGAGAGAATCAGGTTACCGTATATTTGCTGTTTCGGAAAATGGTGAGGAGTTTTCTTTTGTTAAACTAGATTGATTTATGAGTTAAGGATTTTAACTAAACATGCACCAAATCATCCAAAACCTCAAAACTGGCGCGACGGAGCTGCTTGAGACGCCGCCGCCCCGCTGCGGCCCTGGCAAGCTGCTGATTGCGACGCAGCACAGCCTGATCTCGGCGGGCACGGAGCGCATGCTGGTCGAGTTTGGCCAGGGCAACCTGCTCGCAAAGGCGCGCTCGCAGCCCGATAAGGTGCGCCAGGTGTTGGCGAAGATCCAGACTGATGGGCTGCTGCCGACCCTCGAAACCGTCTTTGCGCGCCTCGATCAGCCGTTGCCGCTGGGCTACTGCAATGCCGGCGTCGTGCTGGAGGTGGGCGCAGGGGTGCGCGGCTTTCGCGTCGGTGATCGCGTCGTCTCCAATGGGTCGCACGCTGAAGTCGTCGCGGTGCCGCAGAACCTCTGTGCCCGCATCCCTGAGCCGGTGGCGACGGAGGCCGCCGCTTTTACGGTGTTGGCTGCGGTGGCCTTGCAGGGCGTGCGCCTCGTTGCGCCGACCCTCGGTGAGCGCGTGGTCGTGCTTGGCCTGGGCTTGCTCGGTCTGCTGACCGTGCAGCTGCTGCGCGCCAATGGCTGCCATGTGCTCGGCATGGATTTTGATGCGCAGAAGTGTGCCCTGGCGCGGCAGTTTGGGGCCGAGGCGCTCGAACTCACCAGGGGGGCCGATCCGGTCGCGGCGGGGATGGCCTTTGCGGATGGGCGTGGCGTGGATGCGGTGCTGATCACCGCCGCGACCAAGAGTAATGCGCCCATCCAGCAGGCGGCCCAGATGAGCCGCAAGCGCGGGCGGATTGTGCTCGTCGGCGTGACCGGCCTTGAACTCTCGCGGGCCGATTTTTACGAGAAGGAACTGACCTTCCAGGTCTCCTGTTCCTATGGCCCCGGGCGCTACGATGAGAGCTACGAGCAGCAGGGCCACGACTACCCCTTTGGCCTGGTGCGCTGGACAGAACAGCGCAATTTTGAGGCGATCCTTGGGCTCTTGGCCGATGGCCGCCTTGATGTGCGCCCGCTGATCTCGCGGCGCGTGCCCTTCGTTGAGGCACCTAAAGTCTATAAAGAACTGGTCAGCGACCGGACGTTGTTGGGGGTGGTGTTGGGTTATGGGGATGGAGCAGAGAACAGAGGAACAGAGGAACAGAGAACAGAGGAGCAGAGAGCAGAGGAACAGAGGAGCAGAGGAACAGAGGAACAGAGGAGCAGAGGAACAGAGGAACAGCCCTCATCCCTCAGCCCTCATCCTTCAGCCCTCATCTTTCAGCCCTCATCCTTCAGCCCTCATCCTTCAGCCCTCATCCCTGCTCAAGGCTCTGTCGTCGCTGGCGTGATCGGCGCGGGCAATTTTGCCTCGCTGGTACTGATTCCGGCGCTGGCGAAGAGTGGGGCGACGCTGCATACGGTGGCTACGTCGAGTGGGCGTGATGCGGCGCTGGCGGCACGCAAGTTTGGCTTTGTTCGGGCGGTGGCCGACTATCGCGAGGTGTTGGCTGATCCGGCGATCAATACGGTCTTTATTGCGACGCGCCACAATAGTCACGCCCGCATGGTGATTGAGGCACTGATTGCAGGTAAGCATGTCTTTGTCGAGAAGCCGCTGGCGCTCACGCGGGAAGAGTTGACGGCGGTAGCGGTGGCGCTGCACCAAGTCTCTGATCGCCAGTTACTGGTGGGCTTCAATCGCCGCTTTGCGCCCCTCGCGGTGCAGATGCGTCAGTTGCTCGCCACACGCAGCGAACCGCTCACGCTCGTCTATACCGTCAATGCAGGCGCTATCTCAGCAAACCACTGGACGCAAGATGCTCTGGTAGGGGGCGGGCGCATCATCGGCGAGGGTTGCCACTTTGTTGACCTGCTGCGCTTCCTGGTCGGCCACCCCATCCGTGAGGTGGTGGCGCGCAGCATGGGCGCAGCCCCTGGCCTCGCGGTGCGCGAAGACAAAATGACGCTCACGCTCAGTTTTGCTGATGGGTCACTGGGTACCATCCACTACTTTGCTAATGGCAGCAAGCAATTCCCCAAGGAGCGGATCGAGGTCTTTAGCGGCGGGCGCATCCTGAGTCTCGATAATTTCCAGCGGCTACGCGGCTACGGCTGGCCTGGTCTGCGCGGACAGCACCTCTGGCGTCAGGACAAGGGCCACGCGGCAGAACTGGCCGCCTTTGTCGCCCGCGTGCGCCAAGGCGGAACGTGGTTGATTCCTTGGGAAGAGTTGCAAGAGGTGAGTCTGGTGACGTTCAGTGCAGTAGAGCAGAGTCGTGAGGGATGAGGGATGAGGGATGAAGGATGAGGGATGAAGGATGAGGGATGAAGGATGAGGGATGAAGGATGAGGGATGAGGGATGAAGGCTGGGGCGCTGTTTCCTGCTCGTCACTTGCCACTTGCCACTTGCCACTTGCCACTTGCCACTTGCCACTTGCCACTTGCCACTTGCCACTTGCCACTTGCCACTTGCCACTTGCCACTTGCCACTTGCCACTCGTCACTCGTCACTTGCCACTCGTCACTAACACAAACCCATGCAAATTCTCCATGTCGTCGGTGCCCGCCCCAATTTCATGAAGGTCGCGCCGGTCTTGCGGGCGCTGCGCGCCTACCCTGAGGTGACGCAGCGGCTTGTGCATACCGGCCAGCACTATGATGCGGCCATGTCGGAGGTCTTTTTCAGTCAATTGGAGCTACCCGCGCCCGACGTAAATCTCGGGGTGGGGTCGGGCAGCCATGCCGTACAGACGGCTCAGGTGATGCTGCGCTTCGAGGAGACGGTGCTGGCAATGCACCCGGATCTGGTGCTGGTCTATGGCGATGTCAACTCAACCGTGGCCGCAAGCCTCGTCTGTGCCAAGTTAGGCATTCGCGTGGGGCATGTCGAGGCGGGACTGCGCTCCTTCGACCGCACCATGCCCGAAGAGATCAACCGGCTGGTCACGGATCAGATTGCCGATCTGCTCTTCACCCCCTCAGCCGATGGTGACCGCAACCTGCTGCGTGAAGGGGTCGATCCCGCAAAGATTCACCTGGTTGGCAATGTGATGATTGATACACTAGTGCGGCTCTTGCCCCAAGCCGAAGCGGGCTGGCCTGCGCTGCGTGCCCGCCTCGGCTTGGGTACACGCTACGGCCTTGTGACGCTGCACCGCCCATCGAATGTAGACGAACCGGTCATGCTGGCCCAAATTCTGGCGACGTTGGGTGAGTTGGCGAGCGAACTGCCCTTGCTCTTCCCGATCCACCCGCGCACACGGCGACGGATTGCCGAGCAGGGTTTAGCGGCGCAAGCGGCCCGACTACACCTGTGTGAGCCGTTGGGCTACCTAGAGTTTCTCGCCTTGCAGGCCCATGCCCAACTGGTAATCAGCGACTCGGGCGGAGTGCAGGAGGAGACAACCTACCTACGCGTACCATGCCTGACCGTGCGGGCGAACACCGAGCGCCCGGTGACCGTTGACGTGGGCAGCAACCAACTGGTAGGCCAAGACATGGCGCGTTTGCGGGCGGGGGCGGAAGCGGTGCTGCGCGGAGCGCATCGCATGGGTGCGATCCCGCCGCTGTGGGATGGGCGAGCGGGCGAGCGGATTGCGGCGGTGTTGGTATGATGGTCTGGATCAAACTTCAGACCGCTTGGCAGTTGGGGTTGCTGAGTCTCTACCGCTACCTCAGGTATCGCATTAGCGTCAAGAGCGGGCTGAACCCGGTGCGGCGCTTACGGGCCGAGCTTCCGTCAGCCCCCTTCTTTACGCCACCGCCGCAGAACATCAGCGGGGCACACACGTCTGCACTCTGGCGGGATGAGGCGCACTACTTTGGTTGGTACACAATACCGCTCCATGGCCTTCCGCCAGCATGGCACAAGAACCCCTTTCGTGGCACAAGCGTTGTTGATCCCAAGCGGCCATGGTGGTGCCTCCCCGATTTCGATCCCAACCTTGGCGACATCAAAACCATTTGGGAACCCTCCCGTTTTGATTGGGTTCTCCATGATGCATTACGCGCACGCAGCGGTGATCGTATTGCACTTGAGCGACTGAACCACTGGCTCAATGATTGGCTCCAGCATAATCCACCCTACGAGGGGCCAAATTGGAAGTGTGGCCAAGAGAGTTCGCTTCGGGTGATGCATCTTGCGCTGGCAGCGATCATACTACGGCAGTGGGAGCGACCAAGCAATGGGCTACAGGCGCTCATACGGTGCCATTTGGCACGCATTGCGCCGACGATAGACTACGCATTGGCGCAGAACAACAATCATGGCACAAGCGAAGCGGCGGCGCTCTTCATTGGGGGCAGTTGGCTCTACCGACAAGACCAGAGCGATCATGAGGCGGCGCAGTGGCGACAGCATGGCCGAAACTGGCTTGAGGAGCGGGCCAAGCGTCTGATTGCCGCCGATGGAAGCTTCAGCCAATACTCAGTCAACTACCACCGCATGATGCTCGATACCCTCAGTTTGGCATGCCTGTGGCAACAATTGCTTGGCGAGCCGCCCTTTTCGCATAGCTTTAGGGTGCGTTGCCAACGTGCGATCGCATGGCTCTATGCCTTCACCGATCCAACAACTGGCGACACGCCCAATCTTGGCGCAAACGACGGCGCACGCCTCTACCCGCTGACCGCCAGCGACCAGCGCGATTGTCGCCCAAGCCTACAGGTCGCAGCCGCTCTCTTTAGTCAACAGCGGGCCTATGCGGATCATACTTGGGATAGCCTGTTAGCTCTCTTAGGCATAGCGCAAGCAGAAGCGCCTTTAGCGCAACCAACGACCAAGCTCTTTGATCAGGGCGGCTACGCGCTACTCTGCGCCGACCAGAGCCGTGTCTACATCCGCTATCCGCGCTACCGCTTCAGGCCCGCGCAGAGTGATGCCCTTCACGTTGATGTATGGCTTGGCAGCACCAACCTGCTGCGCGATGGCGGCTCATACAGCTATGCCGCCGAGACGGAATGGCAGGACTATTTCAGGGGCAGTGCAAGCCACAATACCGTGCAGTTTGACGAGCGCGATCAGATGCCACGCCTGGGGCGTTTCCTCTACGGCGCTTGGCTACGCACACGGCAGCGGAAGTTACAGATCAAGCGTGGCGTAACCACCTTTAGCGCAGCATACCGCGACTGGCAGGGTGCCTACCACAAGCGCGAAGTGACCCTCGCAGCGGGCCACTTGCGCGTGGTAGACCAGATTAGTGGTTTTCGTCAGAAGGCCATCCTACGCTGGCGACTCTGCCCAGGAGCCTGGCAACGCACCGCGCAAGGCTGGCAGCATGGCACATACAGCGTCCAACTGCATGCCACCATGCCCATCCAACGCCTTGAACTCGTATCAGGATGGGAGTCACGTTACTACATGCAACGCACGCCACTGCCGGTGATCGAGATGGAGGTAGACCAAGCCGGTAGCCTACACAGCGAGTTTAGTTGGTCAACGTAGCGATTGAACAGTCCGTGCGACATGCTCTACTCGCCACTCGCCACTCGTCACTTGTCACTCGCCACTCGTCACTAGCATAAAATCTCTATGCACATTCTCTATTTTCACCAACACTTTGCCACACCACAAGGCACTTCTGGCACGCGATCCTACGAATTTGCCCGTGCCCTCCTTGCGGCGGGGCATCAGGTCACCATGGTGCGGGGCGAAAATGCCTTTGTGCGCCTCAACCTACCCTACGACCAGCGTGCGGGTTATTATCGGGGCTTGGTAGACGGCATTGACGTTATCTCGCTGCCACTCAGCTATTCGAACCGTGACTCACTGCAACAACGGACGTTGAGTTTCCTGCGCTTTGCTTGGCGGAGTGTGCTGATCAGCTTGCGCGAGCAGTACGACCTTGTCTTTGCAACCTCAACGCCCCTAACGGCAGGCATACCGGGCATTGCGGCGCGCTGGTTACGCGGCAAGCCCTTCATCTTCGAGGTACGCGACCTCTGGCCAGAGTTACCACGCGCCCTCGGCATGCGCAATCCGTTCCTCTTAGGGGGAATGAGTCTGCTCGAGTGGCTCACCTACCAATCGGCGCATGCTTGTATTGGTCTCTCGCCGGGGATCGTAGCGGGTATCAAGCGGCGCTCGCAACGTGGCAAGCCGGTGGCGATGATTCCCAACGGCTGTGATCTTGAACTGTTCAAGCCACAGCCTGAGCAACGGATTGAGTTGCCAGGTATCAGCGAAGTTGATTTTGTAGCCGCTTTCACCGGCTCACACGGCATAGCCAACGGCCTTGATGCGGTACTCGATGCTGCTGCGATCTTAAAGCAGCGTGGAGCAACAACGATCAAGTTGCTCTTCATCGGCGACGGCAACCAGAAGGATGCGCTAGTGCAACGCGCACACAGGCAGCAACTCGACAACTGCATCTTCCTGCCACCGATCGCCAAGACCGAACTTGCCGCTCTGATCGGACGACTCGATTGCGGCTTAATGATCCTAAAGAACCTACCCGCCTTCTACTACGGCACATCACCCAATAAATTTTTTGACTACATCGCTGCCGGCATTCCTGTCCTCAACAACTACCCAGGCTGGCTCGCCAATCTCATCAGCGAGCATGCGTGCGGGGTTGCAGTAGCCCCCGACGCCCCAGTGGCGTTTGCTGAAGGACTGCTCTGGTTGCAGGCAAATCCAGCCGAACGCCAGCGCATGGGGCTGAACGCCCGCGCATTGGCCGAGAAATCCTTCGCCCGCGAAAAGCTTGCCCGCGAGTTTGTAAGCTTTCTTGAGGATCAGGTGTAGTTGAGGGTGTACGCGAGAGACTGCACCACCGCCCATTTCGTCCGGCGCATGCAGCAACTCATTTTGTAATCTTCGACCACCTGTAGCACCCACCCCCACTACGCGCAACGCCTTAGCCAAGGCGTTTATTTAGTGTGTGTGGCATAAACAGTCTTGGAGTATCGCTATGTATGCTCGTTGCGGCAAACGCACCTTCGACCTTCTGCTGACAATTCCGGCGTTGATCATCTTTAGCCCGTTGCTCTGCATTCTAGCCCTCCTCGTACGCTTCAAGCTCGGCACACCCGTCATCTTCCGCCAGCAGCGCCCGGGGCTGCACGGCAAGCCCTTTACCATTTACAAGTTTCGCACCATGACCGATGCGCGTGATGCTGAAGGCAAACTGCTGCCCGACGCGCAGCGATTGCCGCCGTTTGGCCAGTGGCTCCGCAGCACCAGCCTCGACGAACTACCCGAACTCTGGAATGTGCTGCGCGGCGAGATGAGCCTCGTGGGGCCGCGTCCGTTGCTGATGCACTATCTGGAGCGCTACACCCCAGAACAGGCGCGTCGCCATGAGGTGCGACCCGGCATTACGGGCTGGGCGCAGGTGAGTGGACGCAACGGCTGCAGTTGGCGCAAAAAATTGGCGCTTGATGTCGCCTATGTGCAGCGCTACTCGTTTTGGCTTGATCTTTGCATTCTGGTGCTTACCATGCTCATCATCGTGACTCGTGAGGGCGTTACCCAGCCCGGCCACGCGACGGCGGAGGAGTTTAAGCCAAAAGAGGCGTAAAGGGCGTGGTGTTCGGGGAGGGCTTCGCCCTCCCCGAATACCCCGCCCCCCTAGGGCGAAAGGTGAGTTGTAATACCAATTACCTATGAACATACCGCATTAATCGCCTCCCGGAGGTAGGGGTATCCGGTCAGGGATTGCACGAC
>NZ_NQWI01000091.1 GCF_002532535.1 Candidatus Viridilinea mediisalina | reverse complement strand
GCAAACACGAATAGATTCGCTATACTCTAGTTAGCTGTTGAGACAAATAAGAAGGAGCATCCAATGACAAGTCTTCAGATTGAATTACCCTCTGATCTCTACGCACGGTTGCAGTCCGAGGCCCAGCGTCAGGGCAAAGCGGAACGGAAGGTGGTTGAAGAGTGGTTGGTTGCCCATTTGACGAGATCAACGACCGAGCCGGTAGTATCAACTTCAATTTCAATACATTTGGCACCTGAAGTGGCAGATCTGCTGAAGAATATGACCGATGCCGATATGATTGTACCGCCGAAAGGGACGCCCGAAGATGCGATCCGCTTACTGGAGGCTTGGAACGAGGAGGATACCGCTCGTGCGGATGACGAGGATGATGATGGAGATGGAACATGGGACGATGTTCTACGCGCAATTGATGCCAATCGCCATTCATCGCGCAAGCTCTTTCCTGAGTTGGAGCAACCACAGTGAGTCGAATCATCTTGCTTGATGCCGGTCCGCTTGGATTATTATCCCATCCAAACAAAACAGAAGAGAGCCTGCAGTGCCGACAATGGGTTAAAGAGATACAAGCCACTGGCGCTATGGTGAGTGTAGCGGAGATCGCCGATTATGAGGTACGTCGTGAGTTACTGCGTGCGCGAAAGAGACGAGGAATTGAACGACTGAATAGCCTAAAGTCTGAATTCGGCTATGTCGAGATTACGACAGCGACAATGCTTCAGGCAGCGGAGTTCTGGGCCCAATTGCGCCAGCAGGGTAAACCAACGGCAGACAATGCAGCCCTTGATGGCGATGTGATTCTTGCTGCCCAAGCCGCGTTACTCATCGGGATTGGACATTCGGTGGTCGTTGCCACCACGAATGTAGCACACCTCTCACGGATGGTTCCTGCCGAAGCGTGGCAGAAGATTATGGCATAGCAAAGAGTTGTTGGCAGGCGGTAGCGCGGTGGCTTCGACTATGCCTACAAACGCCCTTCCCCTTGCACCAATGCATCGCTCAGAGTATGATACAGTGTCACTAATTTCACGTATCCTGTATCCTGTATCCTGTATCCTGTATCCTGTATCCTGTATCCTGTATCCTGTATCCTGTATCCTGTATCCTGTATCCTCTATCCTACCTAAGGGCACCCCCGTGGAGATCATCGAACTCGTTCGGCTCAATCTCTTCTCGCCAATGGTCTTGGCCTTCGTGTTGGGCGTTGTGGCAACGTTGGTACGCAGTGACCTCAAGTTTCCCGATGAAATCTACACCGCGCTTTCGATCTACTTGTTGCTCGCAATTGGGCTCAAAGGTGGTGCTGAACTCTCTGAGACAGCCCTGACTGAGTTTTGGGCACCTGCCTTGATGACGCTCATTTTGGGCGTTACTACGCCGATTGTCGCCTATGTGGTGCTGCGTCGTCTGGGCGGCCTTGAGGTGGCCGACGCCGCCGCGCTTGCCGCGCACTACGGCTCGGTCTCGGCGGTCACTTTTGCGGCGGTGCAGACCTTCTTGCAGGCGTTGGAGATTCCCTACGAGGGCTTTATGGCCACCCTTGTGGCGATTCTCGAAGTACCTGCAATCATTGTGGCGCTGATCATCGCCCGTGTGGCCTTGGGGCAAGGGGGCAACTGGGGCGAGGTGCTGCGCGAACTGCTGGCCGGTAAGAGTATCTTGCTGCTGCTGGGTGGCATGTTCATCGGCCTGATCGCCGGCAAAGCCGGATTGGAACAGGTTGCTCCGGTCTTTGTAGACCCCTTCAAAGGTATCTTGACCCTCTTCCTGCTTGAAATGGGCATGGTAGCGGCGCGCCGCTTCCGCGATCTGCGGCGTGTCGGTTTCTTCCTGATTGCCTTTGGCATTCTTATGCCCATTGTCAATGGCACCTTCGGCATCTGGCTCGGCAGCCTCGCCGGGCTCTCGCAAGGCGGCGCGGTGGTGCTTGGCACCCTGGCAGCCAGTGCCTCCTACATCGCGGCGCCCGCCGCAGTACGTATCGCGCTGCCCCAAGCCAATCCGAGCTACTACCTCACCGCTGCACTCGCGATCACCTTTCCCTTCAATCTGGCAATTGGGATTCCGCTCTACTACGGCCTCGCTGGGTTCTTTTATTAGGGCTAATACCATTTACGATTGCAGATTGCAGATTGCAGATTGCAGATTGCAGATTGCAGATTGCAGATTGCAGATTGTCGAACATGGCGTCCTGATGGGTTTTAGCGTTCTTGATAATGCGGCTGGGGCTCCGCCCCAAACCCCGAGGGCTGCCGCCCTACGACCCGTTGTTGGGGCTCCGCCCCAAACCCCGTTTGTTGTTCCGTGTTGGCGGCTTCGCCGCCAACACGGAACAATAAGAGTTTTTTTGGGGGAGGCGCAGCCTCCCCCAAACCCCCGCCGAAGGAGTAGATCATGCAGAAAACAAGACTAAAATTAGTAACCATCATTACCGAGGCGATTCTGGAAGATCGCATGGTGCGCGAGTTGAAGCAGCTTGGTGTGCGTGGCTATACGGTTACTGGCGAGGTGCGCGGTGAGGGTACCCGTGGCTTGCCGACTGTGGATTTTGATGGCCAGAGTGTACGGATTGAGACCTTAGTAGGCCATGAACTTGCTGATCAGATTATGGCCTATGTTGCCGAAAACTATTTTGCCGATTATGCGGTGATTGTCTATAGCCTCGATGCAGAGGTGCTTCGTAGTGAGAAATATCTCTAGCGCATGACCACTGTCCGTTCATTTGTTACGCTGTTGCTCGTCTTCCTCTTCCTGCTTTATACCTTCCCCTTGCGCGCCCCCTATGCGGCGCAGCACGATGCCCCGTCCCTGATCAGCGAGCCAACTTCTTTACGCCAGACGGTTGCGCTTGGTGCAAACCAAGGGCTTACCTTGTCGTTGCAAAATAGTGGCACTAGCCCCGTCAATCTGCGCCTGCTGCGTGCATTAGGGCATGAAGACAGTCCAACGCTCGCGGCCCCTTCCCTGCCGCCCGCGCTGCCACAGCACAACAAGCCCCGCGTTGACCCTCAGATCGCTCAGGCTCAGGCCGAGGATCCCTTGGGGCGCAGTGAGTTTCTGGTGCTGCTTGAGGATCAGGCCGACCTCAGTGCTGCCTATCTGCTGAACGATTGGTATGCGCGTGGCGATTATGTGTACCGTACCCTCCACGCGCATGCGGCACGCACGCAGGCACCACTACGGGCATTGCTTGATGCGCGTGGGATCAGCTATACACCTTTTTGGATCATGAACGCCCTCGCGGTTCACGGCGATGCTAGTACGGTTGCAGCCCTCGCCGCCGATCTGCGGGTGGCGCAGATTCGTGCCTTTGAAGTGGCCCACTTGGATGCGCCAAGCCCGTCTGTGCCGAGGGCCGAGCTTCAGCAACTTAGCCTCTGCGCTGCCGATGATCAGCATGTCTGCTGGAATATACGCCAGGTTGGGGCTAACCGCGTCTGGAACGATTTTGGCGTGCGCGGCACAGGCATCACCGTGGCAAGCATTGATAGTGGTGTTATGCTTGAACATCCAGCCCTGCTCGCTGCCTATCGGGGCAACCAAGGGGGACGGATCGAGCATCGTTACAACTGGTACGACCCCTATGGATCTGCACCTAGCCCCAGCGATGCGGGTATCCACGGGACCCATGTGACGGGCATTATGGTGGGCCGTGGTACCAGTGCCAGCAATCCGGCCATTGGGGTTGCGCCAGGGGCCAACTGGATCGCGGCCCGCGCATGTTCGGCCCGTGATTGCAACGAAGCAGATATTATCCAAGCGGCCCAGTGGCTCCTTGCGCCTACCGATACCAATGGGCGCAACCCGCGCCCCGATCTGCGCCCCCACATTATTAACAACTCATGGACCTCAGGCCAGGATAATGCTTGGTTTACAAGCTATGTGAATGCTTGGCGTGCCGCAGGCATCTATCCGGTCTTTGCTGGCGGCAATTCAGGCAATACGCGCCAATGTAGTACGGTGCAATCACCCGGCGATTTTCCCAATGTTACGGCGGTAGGCGCAACCGATAGCAATAAGGCGTTGGTGCATTTTAGTAGCATTGGGCCAACCCTTGACGGGCGCATCAAGCCCGATCTGGTTGCCCCTGGTAGTAGTGTGATCTCCAGTGTTGACGATAGTCGCATCTACGCATCGCTCAACGGCACCTCTATGGCAGCGCCCCATGTGGCCGCTGGTGTCGCGCTGCTCTGGGCGGCCAATCCAGCCCTGCTGGGCGATTATGCTGCCACCTACGCCGCGCTCACGCGCAGTGCCGAGCCGATTGACGTCGACAGTCGCTTTGGCAGTGACACGTTTGCCAACTGCCCCGCTGATCAACTGCCCAACAATATCATTGGCTACGGCTTGCTCAATCTGCACGCCGCAGTGGGCATGGTTAGTGTTGATGTGCCCTGGCTCCACCTGGATCAACCCAGCCCAACTCGGCTCGCAGCGGGCGAACGCAGCAGTATCAGCGTTACCCTAGATGCCAGCCGTGTTCCTGGCCCTGGACGCTACCAAGGGCGGATCCTCGTCTACGGCGACGACCTGAACCAAAGCCCGTTGGCCATTCCGGTCACCATGGAGGTTCCCGCCGATCCAAGTCATGCCACTGTGCAAGGCCAGGTCACGCGCAGCAGCGACGGCACACCGCTCAATGCCAGCGTCAGTGTGGCCACTGGCCCTACGGTGGCAACCGATGCCACTGGCAGCTACAGTCTCACCCTTGCGCCAGCGACCAGCCCCTACCAACTCAGTGCCAGCGCCCAGGGCCATACGACTGTCACGAGCAGCCTTACGCTCAGCGCCACGCAGCAGGTTACGCGCAACTTTGCGCTTGAGGAGCAGCAGCCTTCTATTGGTTTTGATCCTACTCCCCAAAGCTTTACGCTGACCGTAACCCAGGTCATCAGCGCAAGCTTTCCCATCAGCAACGAGGGTTCAAGCGCACTCAACTACAGTGCAACAATCCCCAACGAACGCTACGGTGTCTGGCGCAGCGACGAAGCTGACGGCCCAAGCAGCACATGGCGCGAACCTCCCGCCAGCGCCGAGCGTCTCATACCAATCACCCTTGAGCATGCCGCATTATCAAGAACGCGAAAGCCCATTGGAACGCCATGTTCGGCAATCTGCAATCTGCAATCTACCATCGTAAATGGTGTCAGGCTTACCAATGGTGGCACCAGCGCAGCGATCCCACTGGGCTTCAGCTTTCCCTTCTTTGAAAACAACTATGAAGAGCTACGTATTGGCGCTCATGGCCTCCTGCTCTTCGGCCAGCTCCCGAGTGGCGAACTCAACTTCAGCGAGCAGTGCCTACCCCTCAGCGAGACTAGCGGCCCAAGTATTGCGGTGCTCCGCGCCAGGCTCGATCCAAGCCACCCTGCTGCGCGCATCAGCTACGCCCAGCTTAACGTAGGCTTCCTGGTAAGCTGGCAGAACGTTCCGTTAGCCGACAACCCTGATGTGCGGCTCAGTTTCCAAGCACTCCTGCAACCCGACGGACGCATCAGTCTCCACTACGAGAACGTGAGCGGACTAGGGCCAGAGGCGTGGGCCAGTGTTGGTGTCCAGCGCAGCCGCTTTAACTCGCAGAATGTCAGTTGCCGCAACGACCGACCCTTGCAGAACGGATTGAGCATCGAGCTACGCCCGCAGCCCGGCCCCAGCAACTGGATCAGCATCAATACCCCCATTGGCAACCTCGAACCCAACGAGCAAGGCGCAATCGCGGCCCAACTCATGTGGCACAACCCCAGGGGGCAAGCCTGGCCCTTTAGCGCCACCCTCGAAGTGCGCAGCAACGATCCGCAGCAACCGATTGTACGCAAATCGATCCGTGCCCAAGCTGAGGAACCCGGCTACCAGGTGCTACTTCCGTTGGTGGTGCGTTGATCTGGAGGGGGTCAGAAGCTGTCTGAAAAGCTGGGGGATACACGCTGGAGTGCCGGCTTTAGCCGGCTAAAGCCGGCACTCCAACGCCAGTTCATAGACTTTGGCTGAATAGTACCACGGGTAAAGTGACATGAAACCATGCCTTTTTCCGCCTATTCCAAGCGTAACGCCACCACAAAGGTACTGCCTGCGCCTTCGGCACTTTGCACCCAGATACGTCCGCCGTGGGCTTCGATAGCGAGTTTGCAGAAGGTGAGGCCAAGGCCGGTGCCGCGCACTTTGCGCCCGCCGCTCACTTGGCCGAATTTGTCGAAGATGCGCTCGTGGTATTGAGGGGCAATGCCGGGCCCTTGGTCGTTGACCCAGAAGATCAGCCAGTTGCCGGGAGTAAGCCGTTGGAGTTCGATGTGGCTGGGGCTGGTCGTCTGCTCGGGCTGAGATTCTTGGTTGATCTGGACGAAATTTGCCCCCAAGGTGACAACCTTGTCGCTTGGTGAAAACTTGATCGCGTTGTCGAGGAGGTTCTGCAGAACCCGCACCATTTTGTTGCGGTCGGCCTCGAACAAGGGGAGGCCAACAGAGAGTTCTTGGTTGAGGGGGACACGTTGCGCTTGGGCCGAGCCGCGTAGCCGTTCGAGCGTCTGGTCAATGAGGTCGTAGGGCGAAAGCGGTTCGCGTTCGAGGTTCATGTGGCCCTGTTCCAGCTTGGCGATGTCGAGCAGCGTGTTGACCATTTCGAGCATCGATTGGCTGCCTTGGTGCGCGATGCTCAACAATTCCTGCTGCTGTTCCGAGATGGGCCCGCCAAGGCCGCGTTTGACCATCATGATCCCATTCATAATGGCAGTCAGGGGAGCCCGCAGGTCGTGGACAAGCATCCCGGCGTAGTCTTCACGCAGTTGGTGCAGTTCGCGCTCTTGGGAGATGTCCTGGAAGATGGCGAGGCAACCAATCTCGGTGGCGTGGGCATCGCGCACGGTGAGCATGTAGTGGCGGATGAAACGGCGCTGGGGCATAGCCAATTCGAGTTCAAGCACCTGCTGGGTATTGTTGTTTGCGAGCCACGAGGGTATACCGGCACTGGCTGCGCGGGCACGTAGAGCATTGAGCAACTCGGCGAGCGGAATGCCAATCAGCGCCTCACGCGGCACGAGAAAGAGGCGCGCCGCCGCTGGGTTGGTGGTCACCACCACATTATCCATATCGGCCATCAGGATTGCATCATTGGTCGAATCGAGAATCGCCTTCAAACGGTCACGCACGGTGGTGACGGTCTGAAAGAGGCGCGCATTTTCAATTGCGACCCCAATCGTGGGGGCCATGCGGGTCAAGAGTACGGCCTCTTCTTCAGTAAAGTCACCAGCGTGTTTGTTGATCAGCTCAATCACGCCAATGGTATGGCCTTTGACCACAATTGGTACGCAGAGCAAGTTGCGAGTGACATAACCAACGGAGGCGCTCACTTCCTGGAGGACGCGGGGATCGTTGATGGCATCATTGACAATCTCGTAGCATTGGTTCTCGGCCACACTCCAGACCACCCCCTGGCCACGGGGGATGCGGACGCCGAAGAGCTTCTCTTCACCGGCCTCAAGGGTCATGACAAAGACCAGTTCGTTGCGTTCCTGATCGAGCATGAGCAGTGAGCCACCATCAACCTGGAAGAAGGCATTGATCTTCTCCATGACGATATGGTAGACCTCGTGGGTATTGAGGCTGGAGGTGACTGCGGTGGCAATCTGGTTGAGGGTAGCCAACTCGGCGGCACGGCGATGGGCCTCGGCGGTGATGCGAAAGGAGGTGATCGCGGCGGCGAGTTGCCCGGCGAGGAGGCGGGCTTGGGCCACTTCGGCGGGGTTAAAGCTGCGTGGCTGCTGGACACTCGCAAAGACCAGCATGCCAATACAGCGATCCTGGGCGACGAGCGGTAGCAGCAGCAGCGAACAGATCTGCTCGCTACTGAGTAGGGGCAAAAGATTGCGGATCGCATAGCCCACATTGGGGCCAGCCAACTCAGTGCGTACATCAGCAATATAGATCGTCTCGCGCTCAGTAAGCACGCGGCGAATAATGATCGTATCGGCCACCCGAAAGGCGGGGGGAAGATCATTGCGCGGCGGTGAAGTGCTTACCAAACGGGCCGAATCGCCATTATCAGCAAGCAGAATAACGCCGCTATTGGTGAGATCCAATAGACGGGAAAACTCATTGAGGCCGAGCATCAGCAACTCATCGAGGGTCGCAGCGGTCTCAATGGCATCGGTAATCCGCAGGAGAGCTTCGGCGCGAAGATCGTTGCCATCCTCGCAGGGAAGTTGGCCTTGGGTCATAAGAGCTTAGGGAGAGAGGTTTTGAAGAGTAACGGAGGATTGAACTACAGAGGCACCGAGGGCACAGAGGGTTGGTTGTGAGGATTGAACCACAGAGGCACCGAGGGCACAGAGGGTTGGTTGTATGGAGATGGGGAGTTTCACCACGGTGATAGCTCCATCATGATACGATCATCTCTGTGTCCTCGGTGCCTCTGTGGTGAATCTCTCTGTGTCCTCTGTAATGCATCGTTGTTGTTGCAAAAGGGCCAATGCTTGGGCGATATAGTCTGCATGAGTGTTGGACGCGGGACTCTGGGTGAGTTCATCGGCGGCATGATTGGCAACGAGGGCGACGGAAGCACCCCAGGTGGTGATGCGGTTTGGGCCGCTGGCGGCAAATTCACGTAGGGCCGGAATAGCGTCGCGTACACGGAGATCGAGCAGGGCGCGGCAAACCTCGTAGCAGACGTCGGGCGAGGGGTGGCGCAGGGCGGTGATGAGCGGATGGTAGGCGCGGGGGTCGGCAATCTTGCCGATGGCGCGGGCGGCACGGGCGGCGACGCGGGCATCGGGATCGGTGAGGCCAATGAGCAGTTGGTTGAGGGCGCGGGCCTCGCCGACAATCCCGAGGACACGGATGGCCTCGATGCGGAGCTGTTGATCGTTGCCTTCGGCAAGTTTCAGCAGGGCGGGAAGTGCGGGGGCACCAATCACCCCAAGCACCCATGCGGCCCGTTTCCGCGTCTCAGAATCGGAGACGGCTAAGAGATCAATCAGTGGTGCGACGGCTGGTTCACCCAAGACCCCCAGGGTAAAGGATGCCTGGGAGCGCCGGGTATCATCGTCGCCACAGAGATCAGCAATCAGGCTGGTGATGATGGTGTTGTTTGGCTCCATGGCAGAATCCTTTGATGTTTAGGGATGGTTTCAGAAATGGCCTTTCAGCTTTACAGTTGGAGTGCCGACGTTAGTCGGCATCCAGAGGTTGTCGGCGACCTCAGCCGACTAACGTCGGCACTCCGTCGGAGGCCAAACGGTGAAGAATCCTGAATTAGCGTAGGAGTGCCGACGTTAGTCGGCATCCAGAGGTTGCCGGTGACAACGAGCTTTTTGAGTGGCGAAGCCTACCCAAAGCAATAAACGCGCAGCGCCTCTGTAATTCTACCACTCTATGCGCACGTTTGCCTCCCCTCCGGCGAGAGGAATGGCAAGGTAGGGGGTGGTGTTGGTGCTTTCGATGCGTGCTGCGATGCTTTCGCCGTTGAGTGTGACATGCAGGGGCTGGCTGGCTACCTCGGGGGGCAGCAAGATGCGGATGTAGGCGCTCGCCGCGCTGCTGGTGAGATCAAGGGTTATGGCGGAGGCTTCGCGCTGCCAGTGGTAGGCCGCGTAGCCCTCGGAGGCGGCGTAGCGGGCGACGGCGCGTACATCGTGGAAGGTGGGGTCGGCAGCCCAGCGAGGCGAGAGCAGCAGGTCGCTGTAGCGGCTGGCGTTATCTTCAAAGCCAGCGGCACCCTCAAAGAGCGCACCAATCATCGCGCCTGCGCCCCAGCCATCGGTGCCAATGGTGTCGGGCCCCTGAATCCCGGGGCGTCCGTCGGGGTGGTACCAGAGATAGGTGCTGCCGGTGAGCCGCGTGAGGTCGGCGTAGCGGCGTAGGATGTCGAGTCCATAGGCGGCAGCGCCGTGGCGGAAGGCGCCGCGAGCCAACTCGCCACCTACGAGGGGCATAATGCCGCCATTGGTATATTCGCCGGGGTTTTCGCCTTTGCCCCCGGCCATGCCAAAGCTCCCGGCGGGGAAGGGGGGATCGATGCTGTACCATTCGGCAAAGGCGCGTGCGAAATCGCGGCGGGCAAAGTATTCGGCGACGATGCGTTGACCTTGGTTGCGATCAACGCCAAAGCGGCTCAGGGCGTAGGCATTGGAGAGGCTCAGTTGAGCGAGGGGGTCTACGCCAGCCGGGCGAAAGTCGGAGTCTTCGGGGATGAAATGGGTAAAGAAGTGACCGTTCCAACTCAGGCGGTTGAGGCGTTCCATGATGGCCTGGCCCTGTTCGCGCCAAGCCGCAGCCCGTTCGGGGTCGCCAACGCGCAGCTCGGCGCGGGCCAGCAACTCAAGGGCGTGAGCGGTGCCGGTGTTGTCGCCGTGAAACGTGCCCCAGATGGTATCCTCATCGATCCAGTGGCGCGGCGCGGGATCGCCCTCAGGGCTGAGGGTGGTCGGGCCATAGGCGAAATCCCACATATCAATGGTATAGGGGCGACGCACCAGGCCGCGCTCGGCGTCCCAACGCAGCGGATCGCTGGTGATATAGGTGAGGGCACGGCGCATTGGTTCGAGGTGGCTGCGTAGCCACTCATCATCGCCAGTCATCTGCCAAGCCTCATAGACGCCTTGGACATAGAGGAATTCGAGGTCCGATTCAACCTCTTTGCGGAAGGCGGTTACGAAGCGTTCGGGATAATCGAGGACATCGGGCAGGCTGCCGTCGGGCAGTTGGGCAGCGCGGAAGGCATCAAGGGCACTGGTGACATCGGGTTCAAAGTAGCGGAAGCCACGCCCTTGGTAGACGTGATCGCGCAGCCAGATCAGGGGGTTATCGGGGGAGCGGTAGCCACGCAGGGTCTGGCCGCGCAACTCGTAGCTGACTGCGGCCCCATCCATAAAGGCGCGCAGACGCGGGTAGAGCGCATCGAGTTCCGCATCGCCGCTCTGGAGTTCGGTTTGGGCCTCGAGCTGAAAAAGGGCTTGGCGGGCACCGGCTACCTGGCCATCAATCAGCAGGATAGCCCATTGGGGGCCGAGCCAGCCACGGGGCCGGATGCTGCTGGTGGCGCGGCCTTCGCTGATGGTGAGATCGGTGCTACTGGTGGGTTGCAGCCGGGCATCATAGAGGTGCAGGGTCGCGGGGCCGCTATAGCCCGGCACACGCAGCGTGATACTCAGGGGTTGCAGCGGGGCGGCAAGGGCATCGTGACCATCAGCGAGGGCGAGGGAGGCGCGTTGGGGCGACGCGGGCAGGCTGAGCAATTCAGCGGGGTAGGAACTGGCCCAAGCCTCGGCAAGTGGCTCTACAACAGCGCGACGGCCATCCACCGCACTGATCATATGTTCAGCGAAGAACTGCACCTGGTAGTCATCAACCCAGAGGGGCGGCGTTTTGGGGGGGCCAAGAGCCTCAGCCCCGGCACGCCGCCATGCACTGAGGAACGGTTCACGCAGATCATAGGGGCCAACGGCATCGGGGTCGGGAGTGCTACAAGCAGCCAGCAGGAGGCAGAAGAGCAGGAGGCAGAGGGAAATTTTGGTCTTCATGGAGCCTATGTAAGGATACAGAAACGAGAAAATAGAAAATAGGCAATAGCGCAGAAGTAACCCTGTTGACCGTAGGGGCACGGCGTGCCGTGCCCCTACGGTCAACAGCGTGGTTTTTGCGCTATTGCGAAAATAGATTTGCGGCATTGTAGTGCCGACTTTAGTCGGCTGAGGTCTTTGGAAGCGATGGGAAGCCGACAGGCATCGTAGTGCCGACTTTAGTCGGCTGAGGTCGCCGACACCCCCCGGATGCCGACTAAAGTCAGCACTACGACTGTAAAATAGAGATGCTTCGCTTCGCTCAGCATGACAGGCTGCTGGGATACAAAGCTCGTGGGTATGCGTTGGAGTGCCGGCTTCAGCCGGCTAAAGCCGGCACTCCAACGCATACCCACGAGCTTTTCAGACAGCCCCTTAGCAACTCAACTCTGCAAGAGCGCAACAACATCCCGCTCGATCATTTCAGGCGTATCGGTTGGGGCAAAGCGGCGGCGCGTGACCCCGTTACGATCCACGAGGAACTTGGTAAAATTCCACTTAATCGCTTGGCTGCCCAAGAGCCCAGGCTGTTCAGCCTTGAGTTGGGCATAGATCGGGTGGGTATTGGGGCCATTGACTTCGATTTTCGCAAAGATCGGAAAACTTACCTCATAGTTGAGCGAACAGAACTGCTGGATCTGCTCGGCATCGCCTGGCTCTTGAAAGCCAAACTGATTACAGGGAAAGCCCAAAATCTCAAACCCTTCGTCGCGGTAGCGCCGATAGAGTTGCTCTAAGCCAGCATATTGTGGCGTAAAGCCACAATGGCTTGCAACATTCACAATGAGCAACACCTTACCACGATAATCGGCCAAGCTTTGCGGAGTGCCGTCCAGCAGATCGGCGGTGAGTTCGGTAAGCTTCATGGTTCCTCTTTGCTATGCTAGGACTACAGGTGTAGTGTTCATGTTGGGGCTACGCCCCGCCTTAGAGTCTGTCTGAAAAGGGTGCTAGTGCCATACCATGCTACGTGGCACGCGGTGGAGTGCCGGCTTTAGCCGGCTAAAGCCGGCACTCCACCGCGTAGCGACCGACCTTTTCAGACAGCCCCTTACCGCTTGCTAAAACGCGCCCGCAGGCGCCCATAGGTGGTATCGAGGTCTTCAGGGATAATGCGGGTCTGCCCGATAATGGGCATGAAGTTGTTATCACCACTCCAGCGCGGCACAATGTGCATGTGCAGATGGTCGGCGATGCCGGCGCCGGCACTGCGCCCTAGATTCATGCCAAGGTTGAAGCCCTGGGGGTTGTATTCGGCACTAATGATACTCACCGCTTGGCGGGTGAGGGCGAAGAGTTCATTGGCTGCTTCTGGTTCAAGCATGGTGAGATCGCCACTGTGGAGGTAGGGGATCACCATGAGGTGGGCGGGGTTGTAGGGGTAAAGATTGAGTACCACGAAGCAGTGTTCGCCCCGCTGTAGCACAAGGTTCTCGCGGTCATGATCGGGGGGGGCTTCGACCATGCGGCAGAAGACACAACCAGTGACGGGGGGGGCTGTGCTACTTTTGATATAGTCCATGCGCCAGGGGGTAAACTTTGTCTCCATTGACGTCTCCATTTCCCAAAAAATCCTTGTTAGGGATGGTTTGCGGTGGCTTTATCGTTTGCGAAGCTGCGAAGACGCGAGGACGCGAAGCCCTCGCCGCTTCGCCTCACGCATCCTCACAAACTACCTACCACCTATTTTACTCCTCTTGGGTTACACTCCAGCGTAAGAAAGCCTCAATGAAGGAGTCGATCTGACCATCAAGCACGGCATAGACATTGCTGGTCTCATAGTTGGTACGGTGGTCTTTGGCGAGGGTTGAGGGGTGGAGGTAGTAAGTTCGCATTTGGCTCCCGAAGGCGGCATCGCGGTAGGCGCCACGCATGCGCGAGCGTTCTTCGGCTTGGCGCTGCAGTTCGCGTTCGAGCAAGCGCCCGCGTAGTACCCGCAGGGCAATTTCGCGGTTCTGGAGCTGTGAGCGCTCGTTTTGGCAGGTGACCACAATGCCCGTTGGTAGGTGGGTGAGGCGTACCGCCGAGTCGGTGGTGTTGACGCCTTGGCCCCCTTTGCCCCCACTGCGAAACACGTCGGTGCGGAGATCATCCGGCAGAATGACCACTTCGGGTGCGTCGTCCACTTCGGGGATGACCTCAATCCGGGCGAAGGAGGTTTGGCGGGTGTGGTTAGCGTTGAAGGGCGAGAGCCGAATGAGGCGATGGATGCCCGCTTCAGCGCGGGCATAGCCGTAGGCATAGGGGCCGCGCACCTGGAGCGTTGCGCTCTTGATGCCCGCCTCTTCGCCTTCGCTGCGCTCCACTAGGTTGACACTAAAACCACGGGCTTCGGCCCAGCGCGTATACATACGCAACAGCATCTCGGCCCAATCTTGGGCATCAGTGCCGCCCATACCTGCCTGGATGGCGATAAAGGCATCGCCTTCATCGTAACGCCCACTGAGCAGCAGCGCCAACTCGCGCCGTTCGAGTTCACTACTCACCGCTGCCAGCTCACTGGCGAGCTCTTCAGAGAGCGAGTGATCGTCCGCTTCGCTCGCAAGCGTAATCAACTCATCCAAGCTGGTCAACTGATGCTCCAAGCTTGCCCACTGCGTCACATCCTCACGCAAGCGCGTCAGGCGTTGCATCAGTTCTTGGGCCGAACGGGGATCATTCCAGAGTTCAGGGTCGGACGAGCGCTCCTCAAGTTCATTGATGCGCGCCTGTTTCTCCGCGAGGTCAAAGATGCTCCCGGATACGGGTGAAGCGCTCGTGAATCGAACTGAGATGAGTGGTTAATTCTTGCACGGTTATGTCCTTGATGATCTGCTCAAGCTCGCGGATTTTATCCTTCGTACTCTCCCGCGAGTTGACATTGGTAATTGATATTATACCAAACAGACTTCAGCCACAAAGAGCTCCAAGGCGGTTTCGGCCTGGATGCGCCCCGTCTTGGTGGCGAGGTCAAGTTCGAGCAGGCGGGCATGGATGCGGGCCAGTTCGCCCGCTTGAAAGCCACGGGCTTGTTCTTGGGCTTTGCGGATGACGAAGGGCTTTTGGCCCAATTCGGCGGCCATGGCGTCGGGGCGCATGCGTTGGCCGCTGAGTTCTTGCACGCCGATGAGGATGCGTACCTGGCGCGCCAGCATGAAGAGGACATAGGTGGGCGCTTGACCATCTGCGAGCAGCGCATGGGCACCTTGTAGCGCCGGGCCTAAGCGCCGGGCGGCTAGGTGGTCTATGAAGCTGAAGAGGTTCTGCTCTTGGCCGTCTTCGACGAGCAATTCAACGCTGGCGGGCTTGATCGTGCCTTTGTGCCCCACATAGGTAGCCAGTTTCTCCAGTTCGGTTGCGAGGCTGCGCGTATCGTTACCAACCAACTCGATAAGGCGACGGGCGGCGGAAGCTTCCAGTTTGACCCCACGCCGCTGGGCGCGTTCGTTCAACCAGCGCTGCAACTCGTTGCCCTCAAGGGGCTGAAATTCGCGCAGGGTTCCCACCTTTTTCAGATGGGTGAAGAGGATGCTGCGCCGATCCACATCTTCGCGTTCGATAAAGATCAGGTCGCACCAGGCAGGCACACGCTCCAGATAGGCACGCAACTCTTCACGCTCTTTGCCGGCCTTACTCTGCTTGAGCGCATCGCTCACAATCACCAAGCGGCGCTCGGCCAAAAAGGGCATCGCCTCACAGGCAGCCGCGAGCGTCTCCAACTTCAAACGCCGCCCTTCGAGCCGCGTGATGTTGAGATCAGCGACATCGGACGGTACCTGGGCGCACAACTCAGCAAGCGCCTCGCTACGCATCAGTTCATTGGGGCCGTAGAAGAGGTAGAGCATGGGCGCATCCGAATTGTAGATTGTAGATTGTAGATTGTAGATTGCCGAACATGGCGTCCCAATGGGCGTTAGCCTTCTTGTATCATGCGGCATGTTCAAGAGTAATTGGGATCAATCATGGCCACCAATGTAACGCTTCAGCATCTCGGCCCAATAGGGCCAATCGTGGCACCAGCCATCCCAGAGGCGCAGCGCATTGCCGACTTCCTTCTCCCAGAGTTGACTAGAGAGCAACTCATTCGACCAGGCATTGGGGTCGTCGCGCCCAGTAACGAGGATAATATCGGTGCTACGGAGGCGATCAAGCGTCCACGCATCGTTCAGATTGGGCACAAAATCCACCGGATTGTGGAAATAGAGCCCTTGGGTGTAGGTGCTAAAGAAGCGACGCATATCGTAGAGCCCGCTGAGGCCCAAGACTCGATTGACGACGCCGGGGTGGCGTAGGGCAAAGATGACCGCCTCGCTGGCCCCGAAGGAGCAGCCGGTCGCAATGAGGTAGGGATTGGGATTGAGTTGGCGAATCAGGGGCAGCAACTCAGTGAGCAGATAGTGTTCATACTGCTCTTCGCGCCACATGCGCGTATCGGTATCGCGGGTATAGTTGTACCAACTCTCCCCAAAGACACTATCAACACAATAGAGCTGAAACCAGCCCTTTTCAATCTGATCGCCCAAAGCGGCCACCATGCCGCGCTCCTCAAACTCATGGAAACGTCCGTGTGACGTAGGAAAGACAATCACCGGGGCACCGGCGTGGCCAAAGACCAACAGTTCCATATCGCGCCCCAGCGAAGGGCTGTGCCAACGGTGGTAGTTGCGTTGCATGCAGGAAATTCCTTAATAGGGAAAAAAGTCTCCTGGTAGCGCATAAGCGCCACTCAAGGCGACACGAAGGGCTTTCGCTTCACGGGTGACACTACTGATCACGGCCTCCACATAGCCCTCTTCTTGACGCCAGCGCACAATATCACCAGGGCGCAGGTCGTAGTGTTCTGGACGCATGAAGGTGCCAGTACAATTGATGAAGATGGTGCTTTGGTCAACCGTATCAACCGGCAGATCAGTATAGCGCCGCCCATAATGCCGACGAAAGACACTCACGGTCTTGAGGCTTGGAGGTTGTTGCATAGCACAATTCTACTCGAATGGTCTGCTGCGATTGTACGCCCATTTCGCCCTTGGCGCAATGGGCGTTATGTTTAGGGCTGCGCCCATTGAGGTGTAGGGCTGCCGCCCTACAACCTGCTATTGGGGCTACGCCCCAAACCCCGTTGTTTGTTCCGTGTTGGCGGCTTCGCCGCCAACACGGAACAAAAGGAGTTTTTTTGGGGGCGGCGAAGCCGCCCCCAAACCCCCGCCGGGCGGCTTCGTCGCCCCCACCGGGCGGCTTAGCGTAACGCAATGCGCTGCAATGCGGCCACATCCACAAGGGTGAGGCCATCATCTTCGACGCGAATGATCCCGGCTTCGCGCAGTTCGCCCAACGCCTTGGTAATGGTTTCGCGGTAGGAGCCAACCATGTCGGCGAGTTGCTGGTGGGTGTAGCGGACGACACGGAGCGGCGGGCTTGGGGGCAACTCGTGCGTTGTGGTCACCCCGGCCAGACTCAAGAGCAGGCTAGCGAGGCGTTGCGGCACACTCTTGAAGGCAATATCGGCCAGTTTATGCTCCATAGCGCGCAGACGCTGGCCCATCAACTCCATACAGGCCAAGGCTACTGGCGGATAGCGTTCGAGGATGCAGCGCAGCGTAGCGCGGCCAATCAGACCAATGGTACTCTCACTCATTGTTTCGGCGAAAGTATCATGCAGCGATTGCCCAACCAAAGCCATCTCGCCAAAGATCGTCACCGGCTCAAGCAGCATCAAGGTAAGGGCACGCCCTTCAGACGAGAGCTTGTAGATGCGTACCCGCCCGGCACGGAGCACAAAGAGATGCTCACCCACCTCGTTGGGGGCATGAAACACCTGCCCAGGCGGGTAGAGATTGTAGGCGATATGGCGCTCAACCTCCGCCCGCTCGCTCTGAGCCAAATCGCGGAAGATGTCGCCAGTGATCGAATGGGGAGTTGAGTGCATGGTTAGGAGTTAGTAATTAGCATAATATCTGGTGATGAAAGTGATCACCATCTGCCTTCCGCCTTCCGCCTTCCGCCTTCCGCCCTTCTAAACCTCGTGCCACCCGCAGCAAAACCAGCCAGATTGGTGATCCGGGCGGAGGAGGCACCAGCCTCAAGGGCGGCGAGGGCGGCGCGCACTTTGGGCACCATACCGCCATGAATTGCGCCACGCGCAATCGCGCTATTGGTTGCGGTCACATCAAGCTCAGGCACCACCTGCTCATCGAGCAGCACGCCAGGCACATTGCTAATAAAGAGCAACTCGGCCCCACTGAGGGCAGCGGCAATTGCTTGGGCCACCATATCGGCATTGACATTGTAGCTTAAGCCATCGGCCTCCCCAAGGGCCACGGGGGCAAAGACGGGCAGCCAGCCTTGGGCGAGCAGCGTATGAATCGTGGCGGCCTCTACCGTTGTGACGAGGCCAACGCGGCCTAGGTCGGCACCAGCGGGGCGGTGGGGTTCGCAGCGCAAGAGGCCCAAATCGAGGCCACTCAGCCCCAAGGCAGGCACGCCCAACGCGAGCAGACTAGTAACCACGCGCTTGTTGATCGTACCACAGACCACCTGCTGCATTACGGCCATTGCTGCGGGCGAGGTGACGCGCAGGCCATCAATGAACTGTACCGGCAACCCAGCGGCATCAAGCGCAGCACTAATCTCGCGCCCGCCACCATGCACCAGCACCAACGGTTGACCAAAACCTGCCACCGCACGACTCAGCCCAGCGAGAAAGGCGGGATCATCAAGTTCGTTCCCGCCCACTTTGACCACCGTGATACGATCCATAGGGATATGTCCTCACTTAGGAAACAGGAAATAGGAAATAGGAAATAGGAAATAGGAAATAGGAAATAGGAAATAGGAAATAGGAAATAGGAAATAGGAAATAGGAAATAGGAAATAGGAAATAGGAAATAGGAAATAGGAAATAGGAAATAGGAAATAGGAAATAGGAAAGGAGAAGGCACCACTGTTTGATTGCGTTCCTTTGGGGATGGTTTCAGGCTACTTTACCGTTTGGCATCCGACGGAGTGCCGACGTTAGTCGGCTATGGTAGCCTCAAGTTCTTCACCTTCACGGATGGCACGACGACGCTGGTAGAGCAGCGTCATCCAGATGGGCAGCAGCGGGGCGGCGGCGGCGATGGCGATGATCCATGCGGTAGCGGCGACCGCTTGGGCAATCTGTGATTCGCTGCCGAGCAGAAAGAGCAGTGGGAGTGGCCCAAAGACGCCGATGGCCAACGTGGCGGCTAGGGCAGTAGCGCCAAAGACCAAACTGGCACTGAGGAAGGCCAAGAGGTTGCCGCCAAAGCGGTAGCCCACAAGATCAAAACTGCGCTGCAAGGCTGCGGTAAAGTTTAACTCCTCATGGATAAAGGGCTGCAAGGCGTAGATGGTGCTACCATAGACGGCCCCGTTGATCACCAGGCTGGCAATATAGCTCATAATGATTGCGAGCAGCGCAAGCCCAAAGGCCAGGGTTGCCGCCGCGCCACCCAAAAAGCCCACGTTGGCGACCGAGGCAAAGGCGAAGACCCCTACGATCACGAAGAAGTAGAGGATACAGAACCCAATCATGCTAAACGCGCTCGCTACCATGCTAGCTACAATCAGAAACATGGTGCCATAACAACCCATGCCTACGACGCGCAGCAGTGGAATAGCCAAAACCCGTCGCAGACTCACCGGCTCGCCTGCTGCGGCCAAAAGGCTGGCGCGGCTCAATGCGCCCATGATGTAGAAACTCACAGGTATCATAACACTTGTAACTGCAAAAAAGAGCAAAAAGACGGCATCAAAACTCATATCTTCAGTCACAACAAAGAAGATAATCACAACAAGCACCACCGGCAACGCAGCAAGCCCGGCCAGCAGCATAAAGCGCGTAAAGTTGCGCCGGTAGATACCCAAGCCCTCATCGAGCACTTCCATGATGGGGCCAAAGGTTGTTTGCATGCGTTGCATGGTGAGTCCTCGTGTTGGTTGGGGATTGGAGATTGGAGATTGGGGATTGGAGATTGCAGATTGGGGATTGGAGATTGGAGATTGGAGATTGGAGATTGGAGATTGGAGATTGGAGATTGGAGATTGGAGATTGG
>NZ_NQWI01000090.1 GCF_002532535.1 Candidatus Viridilinea mediisalina | reverse complement strand
CGGCTATCGGCTATCGGCTATCGGCTATCGGCTATCGGCTATCGGCTATCGGCTATCGGCTATCGGCTATCGGCTATGGTATTACTCTGCAAGCTTATGCTGGCCCAAGGGCAGCGTAAAGACAAAACGTGCCCCCTTGCCCAGTTGGCTCTCGACCCAAATACGCCCGCCGTGAGCCTCAATGATGGCGCGGGTAAGGAATAGCCCCAAACCACTGCCCTGAGTCTCACGGCGCAAACGGTTATCTACGCGGTAGAAGCGGCGAAAGATGGCCTCATGCTCTTCATTGGCAATCCCAATGCCCTGGTCGCTCACATAGCAGACCGCATAGCCCGCTTCGGGCCAGCCACCGATGCGAATCATGCCGCCCTCAGGGCTATATTTGATCGCATTCGAGACCAAGTTGGTGATGACTTGACGACAACGCTCATAGTCGCCGCGCACGGGCGGCAGATCATCAGGGAAGCGTAATTCAACCTGATAGTGGGCTGTAAGCATTGGGGCCAAGCTGCGCACCACATCGGCGACGAGCGGCGCGAGGGCAACATCGGCCACATCGAGACGGATGCCGCCCGCAGTCAGCCGCGAAACATCAAGCAGGTCTTGGATCAAGCGCGCCAGCCGGTCGGCCTCCTCCTCGATCAGATGCAGGCCCTCGCGGTACTGTTCAGCACTAAAGGTTGCATCCTCACGTTGCAGCGTACCGGCAAAGCCCTTAATGATACTGACGGGCGTCTTTAACTCGTGCGAAATGACCGAAATGAAGGTGTTTTGCAGCTCCTCTTCCTGCTTTTGCAGCGTAATATCGCGCACATTCGCAATCGCACCCAGGAACTGCCCCTGGGGCCCACGTTGGGGCGCATAGCGGCTCTGCACATAGAGTTCGCGCCCATCGCGTGTCCGAATCTGGCCTTCAACAACTGGGTTATGGGTAGCGGGCATACGCTGGAGTGGGCAATCATTGAGGCAAATATTGATGCCTTGCAGGTTGTGGATGCCCAACACCTCAGCGCAGGGCCGCCCCACCGCCTCCTCACGGCTCCAGCCAGTAAGTAGTTCCATCGTGCGGTTGAAGGTCGTGATGCGCCAGCGCTGATCAATAATCATCACCCCATCGGCGGAGTGTTCAATCGTAGCATCAAGGCGTTGTTTCTCACGCAGCACCCCTTGGTAGAGGCGCGCATTAGAGACCGCAATGGCCGCTTGGTCGGCAAAATCCTCAAGCACTTGGCGATCATCAGCCGAGAAGGCAACATTGAGGGCCGCACGGAAGACATAGATCAAACCCACGGGCGTAGTGCGCAACGTGAGCGGGAGGGCAATCATCTGGCGCAGAGGCAAGCCAATATCATCCGCCACCTCACGCAGCACCTTCTCGCCCTGTTGCGCCAGATCGCTTGGTGCAAGCCTCAGCAAGCGCACAAACGCCGGCCAATCCTGGCGAGGTACATGGGCCGAAGCACGAATACGCAACTGATCGCCACTCTCCTCATCATAGAGCGCGATCAAGCCCGACGTACCCGCCGTCATCTCAACAGCATAACTAATTACCAGCGACAGCACACTCACCAGATCGAGTTGGGCCGTCATAGCCCGACTAATCTGCAGCAGATACTCGCGCTGGCGCAACCGATGGTCATTGAAGATATGCATGGGGAGAAAATAGGAAAGAGGGCAAAACTGGGTAAGCCACGTATTACAGAGATTGTACCACTCCCCAAGTACAAAAATGTCAAATATTATCTCGCGCACAGCGCACAGCGCAACGAGGGGCAAGGAGAAGAGCGTCATCGTGTGGTATGGCCTATTGTAGCAACAGGATGCGTGGTGGACATGGTTACGACAAGCTGTCGCAGGAACCTGTAGGCCATAAGGTCGGGCCGACTCGACAGGCAAGAAGGGGCGTGTTATGATGATAAGTGCTTACACTTCAACGGTAAGTAGAGGGCCTAATGCGCTACATGTGACATCAGTGGCGGCAAGGAGTGGACGTGATGCAACTCGATCTCTCCAGTAAACGGGCCAAAAAGCTTATCCACGAACATGGATTGAGCGAAGAAGAGATCAAGCAGATTGTCGCGTCAGCACGCATCAATCTAGCCACCTTCGATCCAGAGTACCGTACCAATGTCACACAGATCGCCGAACTCCTCCAAAAAAGTCGTCCAACCATCTACGGATGGGCTGATCGCGCCCTTGCAGCGACGATTCACTCGTTGCGCAATATTCGCACCGGGCGCCCCCCCAAAGAGCGCGAACGCGGAAATGGGGTGGAGGCATAAGGTGTTCGATGATTGGTCACAGAGTCGTTGTACAAGGCGTGTATAATAAGCATGCCCGCTAGACCGGGTACACCTCGGGGTCCGTAGCCTGACAGAGGAGACCTCATCGCATGAGTAGTAGCCTGAAAGCCCTCTTGGGCCGCTTCCAGGTCATTCCGAGCATAGAGCTCGCCGCAGTCGTTGCTACTGATGGTCTATTGATCGAAAGTACCGCAGAGCCCGATGTTGACGTGGATGCGATCTGCGCGGTTGCTTCCAACGGGTTGGCCATGGCCGAATCACTTGGCCGTGAGATTGATAAGGGCGGTGCCATCCAAACCATGCTTGAGTATGAAGATGGTATCGTTGTCATCGAACCGATTAGTCGTGAGGCCATGCTGCTCTTGCTGGCCAATACCCGCGACGATCTCGGTTATGTGCGTTTTCTGGTGGCGAAGCATCGAGAGGACATGCTTGATGCACTTAGCGCCATCTAAATCCCTCATGTGCTATAATCTCCGAGAGTCCGCGACCGCACGCTCTCAGACTAGCTTCAGGTAAGGTAGGCCGCGATGGATCCACAGCTGACCAGTATCATCGTTCCCACCGAAGAGCTCGGACAGATTGAGGAGTGCCTCGTGCGCTTGGTCGAGGACACTGGGAGTGACTATGCGCTGCTCCTGGATAAGAGCGGCCAAGTGATCTGTTCCAAAGGCGATGGTGATCGCCAGGATATCACAGCACTCGGCGCATTGATCGCTGGTGTCTTCGCTTCATCGCGTGAGGTGGCTAAGTTACTGCGCGAACGTGATTTCCGCGCCTCATTCCAACAGGGTGTGCGCGAGAATATCTTCATCGCCCTGATTGAAGAACAGTGGATTCTCTGCATTATCTTCAATAAGGGTACCCATATCGGTCTGGTGAAGGTGTTGACTAAAAAGGCGACCGATGAACTGGCTTCGGTGCTTGAGCGGGTACGGCAACAGCACAAGGCCCGTGATGAGGTTCTTGGCTCGTCGTTCCGCACGTCGATGGAAGATACCATCGATCTGCTCTTCCGCGACTAGCTGCGGGCCGGGTGCGCCTGCCGCCAATCCATATCCTGGAGGGCGCTGCCTGCGTCCCCAACGCCCCCCTACACAGGCATGCGAGAGAACTTATGGCGCTGATTAATGTTGCGGCCCGTGAGATCCACTGCAAGATCGTCTACTATGGCCCTGGTATGTGTGGCAAGACGACTAATTTGCAGTATATCCACAGTCAAGTGCCCAAAGATGTCAAGGGTGACCTACTCTCCATCGCGACGGAGACGGAACGAACCCTCTTCTTCGACTTCTTACCCCTTGACCTCGGTAAGGTGCGTGGCTTTCAGACTCGCTTCCACCTCTATACTGTCCCTGGTCAAGTCCTCTATGAACGTACTCGTGTTGCAGTCCTCAATGGCTCAGATGGTGTTGTCTTTGTTGCCGATTCCAACAAGAATAAGATGCAAGAAAACGTCAATAGTCTGAAAGAATTGGCACAAAATGTCACTCGTCAAAATAAGAAGTTTGCCGAGTTCCCGATTGTCATCCAGTACAATAAGCGCGATCTGCCGCGCGAGGTACTCGCCTCGGTGCAGACAATGGATCACTTCCTCGGTGTCACCAAGATGAATTGGCCCCGCGTTGAAGCAGTGGCCACCACTGGTACGGGGGTCTTTGAAACACTACGTGCAATTAGCCGGGCCGTGATCAGCAAGCTGTAGGCAAGCTCTCCGCGCGTCCATTAGGGTGAAGCCATGGCCCTTGCAGGCGATCTGAGCGAGTTTCCGCTCACTGATATCATTCAACTTGTCCAATTGAGTAAGCAGACTGGTGGGGTGCAAATCCAGGGTCAGCGCGTCGGGCAGTCGATTGATGGCTGGCTCTTCTTCCGTGATGGTAAGATTATTGGCGCTACGAGTCCTGGCATGCCCCCCCTTGATGCGGTCTATACCTTCTTTACCCTTACCTCTGGCCCCTTTAAGTTCCACGATGATAAGCGCATTGATACCCCTACGATCACGATTTCGAATGAAGTGATCATTATGGAGGGGATTATGCGCCAAGATGCATGGACGCGCATCCAAGAACATATCCCCTCCATGAATCTTGTGCCACGCCTCGTGCTTAATCCTACCACTGGCTCGGCTGAGATTAACCTTGAACCTGAAGAGTGGCGCATCCTTACGATGGTCAATGGGAAGAATAGTATCTCCCAAATTGCTCAACGCAGTGGCCTCGGTGAGTTTCGTGCGTGCGAAATTATGGCCCAACTGCTGCAAAATGGCCTCGTTGAGGTGCGTGAACCAAGCCCCGGTGAGACGCTTGCCCCTGAGTTTGAACGGATTGCCTCCGGTTTCCTTGGTGCCGGTGCCTCCGCTCTGCTCGAAGAAGCCTATCGCCTCGCTGGTGTCCCCGACCCCAGCCGCGCTACTGGCGCTGAGTTGATGGCTGTGGTTGACCATTTTGAGCGCGGGGTTACCCGGATGCTCGATCCCGCTCGCGCTCGTGAGGCTGCCGCTAAACTGCGCTCCCGTGCCCAGGAATTGCTGAACTGAGTTGCCCCCCTGTTGGCATACAAGGTTTAGCTATGGTAAAATTGCACTGGCTGCGACCCCGCCCGTCGCTTGGGTGGGGTCACTTTTTTTGAGCCTGTTCTCCCGTTCCTCTGTTCTCCCGTTCCTCTGTTCTCCTGTTCCTCTGTTCTCCTGTTCCTCTGTTCTCCTGTTCCTCTGTTCTTCATCTTCCTCCGGGGGGTTATGTGCGTGCTTTGATTAGTGTCTCTGATAAGACTGGTGTGGCCGATTTTGCCCGCGAGCTTCATGCCCTGGGCTGTGAGTTGGTCTCCACTGGTAATACCCAACGTATCTTGGTGGAAGCTGGGCTGCCCGCTCGGGCGGTAAGTGAGTTGACCGGCTTTCCCGAAATTCTTGATGGTCGGGTCAAAACATTGCATCCCGGGGTTCACGCGGGCCTGCTGGCCCGCCGCGATCTGCCGGCCCATATGGAACAGTTGACCGCCCATAATCTTGCGCCGATTGACTTCCTTGTGGTTAATCTCTACCCCTTCCAGCAAACGGTCGCTCGTGCGGAGGTAACACTCGCTGAGGCGATTGAGCAGATTGATATTGGTGGGGTGGCGCTGCTGCGGGCCGCTGCGAAGAATTTTGCCCACGTTGTGGTGCTTGTAGACCCCCACGATTATGCTGAGGTGCTTGCCGGTCTGCGTGCTGGCCAGATCGCCCCTGAGTTGCGCCAGCGCCTCGCTGCGAAGGTCTTTGCCCATACCGCTGCCTATGATGCCGCTATTGCTGGCTACCTCGCCAACGAAACGCTGCCGCCAACACTCACGCTGGCTTGGGGCCAAGCCCAAACACTGCGCTATGGCGAGAACCCGCATCAAGCGGCGGCGCTCTATGGTTCCTTCCATGAATGCTTCCGCCAACTCCACGGGCGTGAACTCTCCTACAATAATATTCTCGATACCGGCGCAGCCGCTGAGTTGATCGAGGAATTTCCCGCTGATGCTGGCCCCGCCCTGGCGATTGTGAAGCATACCAACCCTTGTGGGGTCGCTACGGGCACGACCCTGCTTGAGGCTTGGGAGGCCGCCTTTGCCACCGACCGCGAAGCGCCCTTCGGTGGTATCATTGCGGTCAATCAAACGCTTGATCTGCCGCTGGCCCAAGCAATTGCCGAGATCTTTACCGAGATCATTATTGCCCCTGAGTTTAGCCCTGAGGCGCTGGCTCTTTTGCAAAAGAAGAAGAACCTGCGCCTTCTGCAAGCCCTGCGTCCGGTGAGTCGCCCCAATGAACTGCTGCTCCGCAGTGTCCCCGGTGGCGTGCTGGCCCAAGTGGCCGATCGTGCGCCCCTTGCGGACGAAGAGTCCCGCGTGGTGACCAAACGTGCCCCCAACGACCAGGAGTGGCAGGCGTTGCGCTTCGCCTGGCGCGTTGTGAAGCACGTAAAATCCAATGCCATCGTCTATGCCGCTGCCGACCGCACCCTGGGCATTGGGGCCGGCCAGATGAGCCGGGTGGATAGTTCGCGCCTTGCGGTCTGGAAGGCCCAGCATGCGAACCTAAACCTGCAAGGTAGTGTTATCGCTAGTGATGCGCTCTTCCCCTTTGCCGATGGGGTCGAAACCGCTATCGCCGCAGGCGCTACCGCGATCATTCAGCCCGGTGGCTCCGTGCGCGACGCGGAGGTCATTGCTGCGGCTGATGCCGCAGGTGCGGCGATGGTCTTTACCGGACGGCGGCATTTTCGACATTGAGGTAGGGGAGAGTTTTTGAAGAGGTACAGAGGAATTTACCACAGAGACACAGAGAACACAGAGCGGTTTGTTGCATGGCAATCACTGTGTTGGTACTCCCTCCGTCTAAAAACCCTCAAAACCTCTGTGTCCTCGGTGCCTCTGTGGTGAAATTCTCTATCCCTCTTCCCGTTGATAGGGATACGGCCTTCTCTCCTCCTCGCCTCCACACAAAACCCCATGCTAACCTTTGACACAAACAACCTCATCCCCGCGATTGTGCAGCACGCCCGCACGGGCGAGGTGCTGATGTTGGGCTATATGAACGAGACGGCGCTGAAGCAGACCTGTGAGAGCGGGTTGGTGACCTTTTGGAGCCGTTCGCGTCAGGAGTTGTGGACGAAGGGGGCAACCAGTGGCCATGTGCTACGCCTCGTGACCCTGCGTCAAGACTGCGACGGCGATGCGCTGCTGGTGTTGGCTGAACCTGAGGGGCCAACTTGCCATACTGGGGCGCGTAGTTGCTTCTACCGCGATCTTGAGGGTGGCCCTGCTACGAGTGCGGCCCCGCCTGCCGCAATTTTGGGGCGCTTGGCCGATCTGATCCAGGCCCGGCGTGCCACCTCCTCTGATGAGCAATCTTATACTGCCCGCCTATTGAATGGCGGCGTGGATCGTATCGGTAAAAAGATCGGCGAAGAGGCCGCCGAAGTGATTATAGCGGCTAAGAATGGCTCACATACCGAATTGAGCTATGAATTGGCCGACCTTGTTTACCATAGCCTGGTGCTACTGGAAAGCCAAAACCTCCCTGTTGAGGCCGTTTGGCGAGAGCTTGAGCGTCGCTTTCAGCCATGAACGCCGAGGCGCGACTCGTCACTGCGTCTGTGCCTAAGCCTATGAACCATTACGCTGGGCGTGCCCTCGTGATCGATGATGATGCGGTTCTGCGTGATCTCTGCGCGATGATTTTGCGGGGAGCAGGCTTTCGAGTTGAAACGCTCCCTAGTGCCCTCGCAGCCCTAGAATTATTAGAACAACGCACGTTCGATCTGATAACCCTTGATCTCTTTATGCCAGGGCTGGATGGTCTCTCGCTGCTGGAGCAACTCCGAGCCCGTGGCGATCTGACACCGATCCTGTTGGTGAGCGGCAAGGTCACGGTTGAAGATGCCGCTCGCGCCATGCGCTTGGGGGTACGTGGCTTGTTGGTCAAGCCTTTTGCACCTGAAGCGTTGCATGCCATTGCGCTAGAGATCGTTGGCGAACGGCGCAAGGCCCGTTCCCACGACCGGGCTGCTGCCTTGCGCCCCGCCTTGCGTGTGGGTGAACGCTTGCTTGGTGAACTTGATCTGCCCCGTTTGCAGGATCAGATCATTGCGACTGTGCGTGCTGAGTTGGATGCCGACCGCGCTTCGCTCATGCTGATCGAAGAGAATGGCGATTGGCTCCGTATCGAGGCTTGTTCGGGCCTGCCTGAGCATGTGCGGGTTGGTCATCGTACCCTCGTGCACGACAGTCTTGCGGGACGGGTGGCGCTCCGTCGTCAGCCCGTGCGGGTCATGGCCGATGGCCAAGTCACGCCGCCGGCAGGCAATGTGCGGGGCGAACTCTTTGAGGACGAGATCGTTTCGGCCCTCTCGGTACCCGTGTTGGCTGGCGAGCGCGTGCTAGGGGTACTCAATGCGGCCAAGATACGTAATAGCCCACCCTTTAGCGAAGCCGACCAGGAGTTGTTGCTGCTCTTGGCGGCCCAAGCGGCCATAGCTATCGAAAATGCGCGTCTCTATAGCGCAGTTGCCCAGTCTGAAGCGCGCTACCGGGCGCTGCTGCACCACGCCAATGATGCAGTCCTGCTGCTTGATGCAGCAGGCCAATCCATCCTTGATGTCAATTTGGCACTCACCCAACTCAGCGGCTATAGTGTCGAGGAGTTGTTGGAGCTTGATCCGCGCCAGTTGCTGCCAGCAGTAGAGGCCTTATGGGCCGCTGCCGAGCGCAATGGTCGTGAGAGCAGCGAGATCGAGACCGAACTGTTGGCGCGCCATGAACACGCCGTACCCATTGCGGCAAGCGTCAGCAAAGTGCCCTACGCGGGCGAGCAACTGCTACTCGTGATTGCGCGTGACATGAGCGAGCGGCAACGCATTGCCAAACAGTTGGTACAGGCCGAAAAACTGGCTGCCCTAGGCCGCCTCTCGGCCTCATTGGCCCACGAAATCAACAACCCCCTACAAGCGATCCACAACTCAGTCCACCTGCTGTTAAGCCGCTCGCTACCCGAAGAGAAGCAGCGTACCTACCTCGAAATGACCCAAGAGGAGATCGAGTGGCTGATCAGTATTGTGCAGCGCATGCTCGATTTCTACCGCCCCTCGCGGGAGGGCATGCGACCCATTGAGGTGAACGAACTGCTGGACGCGGTGCTACCGTTGATCGAGAGCCAAGCCCTCGAACAGGGCGTCCGCATCGTGCGCGAAAGCTCGCCCCGCCTGCCCCGGGTGTTGGCAATCAGCAACCATGTCAAGCAGGTCTGCTTCAACCTCGTCTTCAACGCGGTTGAAGCCATGCCCGAAGGAGGCGATCTGCGCGTCCGCACCTACCTCGCCAACGAAGACCTCCCCGACCCCGAGGAGGCCAATTATGTTGCGGTCGTGGGCGGACGCGGCACAACCCCACTCGAACTACCCGCAGTGGTGATCGAAGTGAGCGACACTGGGGTTGGTATTCCGCCCCAAGATCTCTCTAAAATCTTTGAACCCTTCTACACCACCCGTACCAAAGGCACCGGCCTCGGCCTCGCCGTCAGCTACAGCATCATCGAGCAGCACCACGGCGAACTCGCAGTCCGTTCGCAGCTCGGAGTAGGCACCACATTCCGCATTAGGTTGCCAGTAGCGATGTAGGGAGAGCGCAGAGGTTCAAAAGAGGTACAGAGAACTTTACCACAGAGGCACAGAGAGCGCAGAGGTTCAAAAGAGGTACAGAGAATTTTACCACAGAGGCACAGAGAGCGCAGAGGTTTGTTAGCGCGAAGAAGCCTTGGGCTCGTGGGATGCGTCGCGTTGGTTGAGCCTGTCGAAGCCAGCGCGACGTTGGCTTCGACAGGCTCAGCCAACGTCGCGGCCCAGAACTTTTTCGCGCTAACAGAGGTTTTTGTTTGAGGCTGTCTGAAAAGTCTATGGGTTGGCTGTTGGAGTGCCGGCTTTAGCCGGCTAAAGCCGGCACTCCAGCGTGTGCCATCCTGATTTTCAGACAGCTTCTTAGCGCTTGACTACAACAAACCCTCGACCGGCTTAATCGTGACCTGACCAGCAACAAGATCAAGGCTGGCGATGAAGTCGCGCACCATCGGCACAAGGGCATCGGATTGGTCGGGGCGGGCAATGATCAGCACATCGCCAGAGCCGGTGGTGAGGACATCACGCACGTTGCCAATGAGTGTGCCGGTGGTGGTAAAGGCTTTGATGCCAATGAGTTGGTGAATGAAGTATTCATCCTCAGCGAGGGGGGCTGCATCGGCCTCACGGATATAGATCTCGGCCCCACGGAGCGCATCGGCAGCTTCGCGGTCGTTGACGCCCTGGAGCGTCATGATCAGAATGCCGGGCTTGTGTTCGTGGAGGCGGGCGAGTTGGTAGGGCTGCGGCTGGCCTTTTTGCTGGAGGTAGAGCGTGCGAACATGGCGGGCAATATGGTCGGGGCGGTCGGTAAAGCCCTTCACCTTGAGTTGCCCTTGCACGCCGAAGGGGGCGGCCACAAAGCCAATGAGGAGCAGATCGTCCATACATCAAGCTAAGGGGATGCGGGGGAACCAAGTTCCCCCGCATCCCCTTCCGTGAAAGAAACGTTAGCGCGAAAAAGTTCTGGGCCGCGCCGCTTGGCTTCGACAGGCTCAGCCAGCGGCGCGGTAGCTGCCAACCCAAGGCTTCTTCGCGCTAACAAAGAAATACTCTCGGGTTACGTCGTCACTCAATATCAACGTGGACGCGCTTATTCTGGCGTGCTGCTGCGACACCCATGAGGTCGCGGATGGATTTAGCGACCCGCCCGTTGCGCCCAATGACCTTGCCCGTCTCGTTAGGAGCAACCGAGAGTTCGTAGGTCACGGTAAAGCGTCCGGTGCGTTCTTTGACCTGCACGGCAGCGTGGTTATCTACCAGGTTGAGGGCGATATATTCGAGCAGAGCTTTCATAGGCGTGCTACGCTTCGACGCTAGGGCTAATTTCTTCCTCAGCAGGAAGCAATTTACCCTCGACATCAAGGATGTTGACCTTCTTGAGCAGGGCGGTCACCGTATCGGTCGGCTGGGCACCCACACCGATCCAGTAGCGGGCGCGGTCGGCCTTAACCTCTAGCACTTTGGGTTGGCGAATGGGGTTATAGTGGCCAATAATCTCGATGAACCGACCATCACGCGGCGAACGCGCATCAGCGACGACAAGGCGATAGCTGGGCTGCTTAGTCTTGCCGGTGCGGCGCAGACGGATCTTAACCATAGGTATACTATTCCTCTTAGACAGCAACATGACAACAGGGGCCGCTTACGGCCCACTAGCGTGCGATTATACCACACATTGCGTGGGGGCTATTTAAGCATCCGCATAATATCTTGGGGGTCAAAGCCGCCCTTCCCGCCCTTGCCGCGCCGTCCGCCTTTGCCACCGCCCTTCCCGCCAGCCATCTGCTTCATCATGCGCTGCATCTGCTGGAACTGTTTGATCAGTTGGGCGACATCCTGTTCAGAGTTCCCGCTACCACGAGCGATTCGGGCGCGGCGGCTCGTCTTAATGATCTCAGGGTGGCGGCGTTCTTGGAGGGTCATCGAGGAGATCATGGCTTCAACGCGGCGTAGTTGGCGTTCGTCAATCAACTCCTCTTGGCGGGCCAGTTGGCCCAAGCCGGGAATCATCTTGAGGATCTCCTGGAGGGGGCCGAGCTTACGCATCTGGCGCATCGAGTCGAGGAAATCCTCGAAGTCAAACTTACCCTTACGCAGCTTCTTCTCCATGGCCTTAGCTTGGTCGGCATCATAGAGTTGTTCCGCCTTCTCGATGAGCGAGAGGACATCGCCCATGCCCAAGATGCGCGAGGCGAGGCGGTCGGGGTAGAAGGGTTCGAGCGTATTGGTGTCAATCTTTTCGCCAGTGGAGAGGAACTTGATCGGGACGCCGGTCACCGCACGCACAGAGAGCGCGGCACCACCACGGGCATCGCCGTCCATCTTGGACATCACCAAGCCGGTGAGGTTAATGCGCTGATTGAAGGTATCGGCGACACGCACCGCCTCTTGGCCGGTCATCGCATCAACAACGAGCAGGCGTTCGGCAGGCTGGACACGGGCCTCGATCTGTTCAAGCTCCTCCATGAGGCGCTCATCGATCTGGAGGCGGCCAGCGGTATCAACAATCACCACATTGACCATCTCGCGCTTCGCGTGTTCGATGGCGTTGGCGGCAATATCGGGGGGGCTCGCGTCGGTACCCTCGCTATAGACCGGCACATTGATCTGGCGGCCCAGCGTTTGCAACTGCGTAATCGCAGCGGGGCGATAGACGTCACAAGCAGCCAGCATAATCTTGCGGCCCTTTTTGCGGAGATGCAGGGCCAACTTCGCTGCCAGAGTAGTCTTACCTGTCCCTTGCAGGCCAACGAGCATAATCACCGTAGGGCCGGGACGCACCTCTTGAAGCGGGGCATTATCAACCCCCAGCAGATTAATCAGCTCTTGGTGAACAATTTTCACCACCTGCTGATCGGGGGTGAGGCTCTTCGTGACCTCTTCGCCGATAGCTTGTTCGGTAACGGTAGTGACAAAATCCTTCACTACCTTATAATTAACATCAGCCTCAAGCAGGGCGAGGCGTACCGTCTTCATGGCCTCACGGACGTCACTCTCATCGAGGCGGCCCTTGGCCCCAAGCTTTTGGAACGCCGCCTGGAGGCGGTCGGAGAGACTTTCAAACATTGGCGCTCGCCTAGCGTAATGAAGAATAGGAGAACAGAGGAACAGAGAAACAGAGCGTTTCACTGTTGGCTTCATTGTAGCGTTGAAGTGGGGGAGCGTCAACCTTTCAGATAGAGAGTTTTTGGAGCAACAGGCTCAAAAATGCTGACAAGCAGAGGTACAGAGTATTGCACCACAGAGGCACCGAGAACACAGAGATGATGAGGTGCAGACAAGCACGGTTGTTGAGTTTCCAACCCCAAAACCTCTGTGTTCTCTGTGCCTCTGTGGTGAAAATCTCCGTATCTCTATTACGAGGCTACAAGTTGGCGCAGGTGCTGGTTGCGGCTGAGGCGTCCGAGGACGTTGCGCTTGACATTGTAGACATCGTTGACGCTCTGGAAGAGTTCGCTGCGTTTGGCATAAATGGCGCGGGGGGTGAGGCCGAGGATGAAGGAGCAATAGACGACGACCCGTTCAACTTCGCTATGCAGTTGCTCATCAATGAAGTTCCAGAACTCTTGGCGATCCACCCGGCTCACCGCCTCTTCATCGGGGGAGGTTTGGGGGCCGTGGAGCGGACTAATCAATTCTTCGGGCAGCATCTCGGACCAAGACTGGGCGCGTACGCTATCAATCACCACACTGGTGGCACAGAGTTGGAGATATTGGAGTAATGAAGCTAAATTGGGAAAGGAGGTAAAGCGTTCAGGCCCAATGGCGCGCCAGAACTTGGTAAAAGCACCGACAACGAAATACTCGCTACTCTCGCCGCTGCTATTGAACGCGCCACTGCGGCGGATCCAACCTTCCACGAGGCTGCTATAGTGCAGATAGAGCTGTTCCCATGCCAGTTCATCGCGTTCAACCAAGGCACGGCGAAAGAGCTCGTAGCTATAGGCTGTCTCGTGGGGTTGACCGCGATAGAAGCGTTCACTCTCGGTAGCACAATGGCAGACTAAGCTATCGAGATCCATGAGCGCCAAGGTTTGGGGATCGATCTGGTGGAGCGGGCGTCCACGCACAGGGACACCAGGCGCATTGCGGGATGTGGTTTTAATTGGTTGTGTGATCATGGCCTCCTCAACTCTCACGCTGCGCGTGAAGCTACTGTGCTTCAGGCGGCGGGCTTATCTCGGTTGGGAGACGCCTCAACGTCACCCTCTCTAGGGATGATTGTAGAGGGTTGCGTGGATACTGAGAAGATCGTGCGATGATCAAACGATGACAATTGTACCTGACGTAGATGCAGATTAGCAGTATTATTAGCATGAGGCTTGTTGCCGCATGCCTAGCAAGCATATGTAGTATGAGCGTTCAAATGGTACACAATGTTGGGCCAGTTGCGAGTAGTGAGGCTACGACCTTTGCGGGCCATCAGGGGATGGCTGGGGGGGTGGCGGCGCTCTTTGAGCAGGCCAATTTGACTCAAGACTTAGAAGCGGTTGAGCGGTTGTTGTTGGAGCGAACCCGTTCGCGTGCAGAGGTGATTCGTGCGGCGAGTAGCCATACGATCCGTTCGGGGGGTAAACGGTTACGCGCCGCCTTGGCTCTCTTGGCGGCACGCTTAGGTCATTATAGGCTAGAGCGGGTCATTCACGCGGCTGCGGCGGTCGAACTGATCCAGGCGGCTTCGTTGGTTCACGACGATCTCGTGGATCAGGCGGTGCGGCGGCGTGGGCGGGTGACGGTGCATGCCCGTTGGGATAACGATGTTGCGTTGATGGTTGGCGACTACTTTTTTGCTTTGGCCGCTGATGAGATGGCCCGTAGCCCTGATCCGCGTATTATTACCTTCTATGCCCAAGCGGTACGCACGGTGGTAGAGGGTGAATTGAGTCCGGTGACGATGTTGGAGCCAACGAAGCAGGCGTTGGAGCAATACTACTACAAGACTGGCGCAAAGACGGCGGCACTCTTTGAGGCGGCATGCAAAGCTGGCATGGCGGCTGGTGGTGGTAACGATGCCCAGATCGCGGCCTTGGGGCGCTATGGCTTTGATCTCGGTATGGCCTTCCAGATTATTGACGATATGCTCGATTTTACGGGAGATGAAGCGACACTCGGTAAGCCAGCGGGCAATGATCTGCGCCAGGGTACGATTACGCTGCCGCTGATTCTGGCCATGGAACGCGCCCCGAGCGCCCCATTGCGGGCCATTATTGAGCATGGTACGCCAAATGATAGCCAAGTGCAGGCCGTGATTCAAGAGGTGATTGCGGCAGGTGGGGTTCTTGCGGCGAGTGCCGAGGCGCAGCGCTTCATTGGCGAGGCAATTGGTCACCTGAAACCCTTCCCCCCCTCGCCTGCATTGAGCGCCTTGGTGCGTTTAGCCAACTTTGTGGTTGAACGGGATGCGTAGCGGGCGAGGAGAGGAACAGAGCAGAGAATAGAAGAGAGGAACAGAGTTTCACCACAGAGGCACAGAGAACACAGAGGTTTTATACCAATATACCCTTGAACATGCCGCATTATCAAGAACGCAAAAGCCCATTGAGATGCCATGTTCGGCAATCTACAATCTGCAATCTACAATCTGCAATCTACAATCTGCAATCTACAATCGCAAATGGTATTACACCCGTTTGAGCGCTTCACGCACTCCGTCTTGCAAGCTCCCACGGATGGTTAGCATGCTCAGGTCTACCCCAAGGGTAACCATGGTCTCGGCGACATCGGGGCGAATACCTGTAAGGATCATGCGGGTGCCAAGCAGACGCACAGCGCGGGCGCATTGCAGGAGCAGGTTGGCTACTTGGGTGTCTACAATTGGCACACCAGTAATGTCGAGGATCACGAGCGAGGTACGTTGCGCTTCGATAGCCTTCAGCAGATGTTCAACGACACGACGGGCGCGTTGGCTATCGAGGGCACCAATCAGCGGCATCAATAGTGCCGTGGGACTAATGCGGAGCAGAGGGGTCGAGAGTTCGCTCAGAAGCCCGGCCTGGGCCCTAATCATCGCCTCCTGCTCCACATTGGTACGACTCAGTTCCTCCATTTTTCGCAACTCGGTCACATCGGTGCGAATCCCCACCACGCCACCTGAGCGGGTGGGGCGGTCAATTGCCCGCACCCAGCGGTCGCCATCAAGCCGATGGATCTGATTGCCATCGCCGCGAAAGTGGGCCATGCGGGTAGCTACGAAGGTCTCAACATCTTCGCCATTACTGAGGGTAAACTGGCCCCGTTCAATCCCGATGTAGAGAATATCGCGAATATTGCGCCCGGGCGTCATGATGTCAGCGCAGAGCGGATAGATCGCGTGGTACTGCTTGTTGCAGAAGACGAGGCAATCGTTCTCGTCGTAGAGCGCAAAGCCCTCGGAGATTCCTTCAATTGCCTCACGCATCTGGAGCATCAGATCGGTGGCATTTGCCTCCGCATTGCGCCACTGCGAAATCTCTTGCAGTTGCCAGATAAACTCACCGTGGGGGGTTGCAGCAAGTGTTGCAGCGGCCCAGCGGTTAGGCACCCCGTACAAAGCAACATCAAAGCGCACACGCTCAAGCTGCCCGGCAAGCAGGGCATCCAACTCGGCGGAGACATCAAGCCACGCTTCAAGCTCCCAGGCAAAGAGCGCTCCAGCCGCCTCACTGAGGGTTTGGCCCTGGCCTTTCGGCCTACCAAAGAGGTCAGACCAAGCAGAATTGACCATATGCACTTGGCCGGTGGGCAACACAAGGGCACAGGGGTTGGGCAGGAGCATGATAACGTCAGCTATATGGACAACAGTGTCGGGCGCGGCTGCATTGCCGACCGAGTCGGACATTGTTCATTCTCCTTGAACAGATTGGTTGGTTGATGAGAGGTTCCTCATTTTACCATATTTATACTAGTCAAGTGGCGTGGGGTGTGGTATAACTATTGCAAATGTTTTGCAATATATTTGCAAACCCTAAGGCTAGAGGGTCGGGCAATAAAGCTGTGCGACACCAATGCACAAGGGCAAGCAGCCAAAGATTGGGCAAAACTGATGCTTGACAAATCCTGTGCAAACTATAGAATATGAAGCAGCGATAGTTGAAGCTCAGGATATATCGAATGCTAACTAGTTAACTGAACGTAATAGCAGCATCTTCCCCCAAGCGGCGCTGCCGTTCGTGCAACGCCCAACCCGCAAATCGAGGAGAATAAGCCGTGAGAGCCTTCCATGCGACCAGCGAAAACGACACGATGGTGATGCCGCACCGCTTTGACGCTGATCAAGAGTCCGAGAGCGACTGGGAGGCCGATCTGGCCGAACTAGAGGTGGATGCACCGGATGCAGACGAAGCCGAGCGTGGCGAGGGGGAGTCGGTAGAGGACTCGGTGCAGCTCTATTTGCAAGAAATCGGCCAAGTAGCTCTGCTCACGGCTGAAGAGGAGCGCAACCTAGCCATTACGATTACGCATGGCAAAGCGGCGCGTCAGCGTCTGAACGATGAGGACTACTATTCGGGGCGTGAGCGGCTGCTGCTTGAGCAGCAGGTGTTCCGTGGTGAGGAAGCCCGCCGCCAGTTGATCCAGGCAAACCTGCGCTTGGTGGTCAGTGTGGCGAAGAAATATATTAACAGCCCGATGGCCTTTATGGATCTTGTGCAAGAGGGCAACATCGGGTTGATGCGCGCCGTCGAGAAGTTTGACTACACCAAAGGCAACCGTTTCAGCACCTATGCGACCTGGTGGATTCGTCAGGCGGTCACCCGTTCGATTGCCGAGCAGAGCCGGCTCATCCGTCTGCCAGTACACCTCAGTGAGTCGCTTGTGCAGCTACGCCGCTCGATCTACAAGCTCGAGCAGGAGCTTGAGCGTGAGCCGACCGCCGAGGAGTTGGCGCACACGATGGGCATGAGCCTACGCAAAGTCAAGCGTCTGCTGCAAGCCTCAAGCCAGCCGGTTTCACTCGAGCAGCCCTTGAACAACGAGAGTGAAGGGCGCGTAGGCGAGATGTTGGCCGACGAGAGCCTTGAGACGCCGATAGAGATTGCAGCGGCGAACATGCTCCACCAAGAGTTGAAGGCGGCGCTCAACGACCTGCCCGAGCGCGAGCGCAAGATTTTGCAGATGCGCTACGGCCTGCTCGACGGGCAGCGGCGTACCCTGGAAGAGGTGGGGGTAGCCTTTGGGATCACGCGCGAGCGTACACGCCAGATTGAGTCGGAGGCGTTACGGCGCTTGCGCCACCCCAGTGTGGGCCTGAGTTTGCAGGGCTACTTGGAGTAGCGCAACGTCAAGATTACATCATGCGGGGCTGCGGGAATGGCATTGCCATTCCCGTAGCTCTTTTTGTTTCCCTTACCCCAATTACCCTTGAACATGCCGCTGTGCAGCCCATCTGCTTTTGACAGCCTTTGAGCTTGTGTGTTACTTTTGAAATTCCGTTACTGTACCGTAGGTAGGAGGTCTGAGTGAAGCAGAAACGCCGCTTGATCTGGTTGCCGCTACTGGTCATTTTGGCGATCATTGTGGCAGCATGTAGTTCGCCCCCGCCCGCACAGGTTGAGCCTGAGCCTGTTGCTGAAGCACCTGATCCACCCGCTGAGCCAAGTGCTGAAGAGCCTACTGCAGCACCTGAACCTGTAGCCCGTGGCCGTGGTGCGGGCGATCTGCTGCGGATTCTCTACTGGCAGGCACCGACGATCCTAAATGCTCACCTGGGTGTGGGCACCAAGGATTTTGATGCTTCGCGTTTGATCCTTGAGCCGCTGGCTTCGGTTGATGCCAATGGTGAGTTGGTGCCGCTGTTGGTTGAGGAGATTCCAACGCTTGAGAATGGTGGCATTGCGGAAGACCTTACCTCGATTACCTGGAAGCTCCGCCAGGATGTGAAGTGGTCCGATGGGACTGATTTCACCGCTGCTGATGTGGTCTTTACCTATGAGTATTGCGCCGATATTGAAACCGCTTGTACCACGAGCGCCTATATCCAGGGTATTGACACGGTGGAAGCCCTTGATGACTATACCGTAAAGATTACGTGGGTTGCGCCAACGTTTGAACAGTATAAGAGCTTTACCAGTACCAATGGACGTATCATCCAGAAGGCGCAGTTTGCGAACTGTATTGGTGCCGCCGCGTCAACCGAGGCTGAATGTCAGGCAGCCAATCTGGCGCCGATTGGCACAGGCCCCTACAAACTCGTTGATTTCAGGGTTGGCGATGTGGTTATTTATGAGATCAATGAATACTTCCGCGAACCCGATAAGCCCTTCTTTCAGCGCGTGGAGCTCAAGGGTGGTGGCGATGCCCCCTCGGCGGCTCGTGCGGTCTTCCAGACTGGCGACGTAGACTGGGCCTGGAACCTTCAGGTTGAAGCCTCAATCCTGCAGCAGATGGTCAACCAGGGTGGCCAGGGTGTCTTGGTAACCTACAACACCGCGAATGTCGAGCGCCTCGTCTTAAACTTCACCAACACCGATCCGGCTCTGGGTGATGAGCGGGGCCAGTTGAGCCAGCCCCATCCCTTCCTGACCGATCTGAATGTGCGGCGGGCGCTGGCCCTGGCGATTGATCGCCAGATGATCTCTGAGCAACTCTATGGCCCTACCGGCTTCCCCACCTGCACGCTGCTCTGGTATTATCCCTTCGCTACGAGCATTGAGGATTTCTTCGATGATTGCGCCCAAGACATTGATGAGGCCAATCGTCTGCTCGATGAGGCCGGTTGGGAACGTGGTGCCGATGGGGTGCGCGTCAAGGATGGCGTGCGCCTGAGCCTGCTCTTCCAGACTAGTGTCAATACGCTGCGCCAAAAGACCCAAGAACTCATCAAGGCCGATTGGGAAGCGATTGGCGTCGAGACGGAGCTGAAGAGCGTTGATGCCAGTGTCTTCTTTGGGAGCGATGTGGGCAACCCCGACAATATTAGCAAGTTCTTCGCCGATGTGCAGATGTACACCACTGGCGCCCCCGAACCCGATCCGGAAAGCCACATCTGCCAATGGGTCTCGACGCGAGCCGCGCAGCGCGAGAATTATTGGCGTGGTCAGAACAACATGCGCTGGCAGAACGCCGAGTATGATGCCCTCTGTGAACAACTTAATGCATCAATCAATCCTGAAGAACGCTTCGATCTAATCATGCAACTTGATGCGGTGTTACGACGTGAATTGCCCCAAATTCCCCTCGTTGGCCGCCCCCGTGCCTCTGGTGCTAGTAATGACCTGAAAGGCTATGCACCATCAGGTTGGGAATCGGAGCTTTGGGATGTGATGAATTGGTATAAGTAGAAGAACAGAAGAACAGAAGAACAGAAGAACAGAAGAACAGAAGAACAGAAGAACAGAAGAACAGAAGAACAGAAGAAC
>NZ_NQWI01000282.1 GCF_002532535.1 Candidatus Viridilinea mediisalina | reverse complement strand
CGCGTCCTCGCGTCCTCGCGTCCTCGCGTCCTCGCGTCCTCGCGTCCTCGCGTCCTCGCGTCCTCGCGTTCTCGCGTTCTCGCGTTCTCGCGTCCTCGCGTCCTCGCGCCCTCGCGTCCTCGCGTCCTCGCGTCCTCGCGTCCTCGCGCCCTCGCGTCCTCGCGTTCTCGCGTCCTCGCGTCCTCGCGTCCTCGCGTCCTCGCCACCTGTCTCTTACCATTCTACAACGGCACTCCCAGCGACAGCAACGCCGCCAGCCCAAACCCCAAGATCACCAATCCAGCACCAAGATTGACCCAACGCAACATTCGCAGCGTCATGCGCGTGCGCAGGATCCCCGTCGCGCTCGTCAGAGTCAGCCACCAGAGTGCTGAACCAGCGGCCACCCCCAGCACCAGCAGCATGCCCTCGCCATAGCCGCGATAGAGGCTACCCGCTCCCAAGCCAGCAAAGATCGCCGTAAAGGCAATAATCGTCGCCGGATTGGTCAGAGTCAAACCAAGCGTCGAGAGATACGCCGCCACCAGACCGCGCCCGTGCGCCTCGGCTGGGCGTTCAGCAGGCTGCTCACGCAGAATACGTAGCCCCAAATAGCAGAGGAACAGCCCCCCAAGCAGGCGCGTCCAAAAGCTTACCCCAACCAACATATCAGCCAACGCAGTCAAGCCAAGCACCGCAATCGTGCCATAGAGCAGATCAGCGCTGGCCGCCCCCAAGCCCGAAACAAACCCCGCCAAGCGCCCTTCAGCCAGCGTGCGTCGAATACACAACACCCCAATCGGCCCCACTGGTGCTGCAATTGCGAGGCCAATCAGCGCCCCACGCACAAAGAGCATCACATCCATCACAAACTCCTCAAAAATCAACGACGGCCATGATGAGTATCATGAGTAATTATAGCGCATCAGAAAGCCCTATCCTGCCTTTGTAGTACAACCCAAAAAAGGGGCTTGACAAGGGCACAGCGCAATGCTATACTACGCGGGCTGGAACGAAAGCGGTCTCATCGAAACGCAAGTGACGGTAGACCAAACAAGTGGAGAGCAAAACAAAGCGAACCGCGCTGATAGCCATATCAGAAACGTCGCCAGGAAGTCAGAATACTCTGATGCTTCCTGGTTTTGTTTTACCACCGTAAACCAGCAAGCACCTTGACAACCAGCATACGATAGTAAAGATAGACGGTTCACGTCAATGCAAGAGGGAATGGGGCGCAAGCTCTATTCTATTCAACGCAGAGTTTGATCCTGGCTCAGGACGAACGCTGGCGGCGTGCCTAATGCATGCAAGTCGA
>NZ_NQWI01000281.1 GCF_002532535.1 Candidatus Viridilinea mediisalina | reverse complement strand
GTCGGCTTCCCATCGCTGGCAAAGACCTCAGCCGACTGAAGTCGGCACTACGATGCCTGTCGGCTTCCCATCGCTGGCAAAGACCTCAGCCGACTGAAGTCGGCACTACGATGCCTGTCGGCTTCCCATCGCTGCCAAAGACCTCAGCCGACTAACGTCGGCACTACGATGCCTGTCGGCTTCCCATCGCTGCCAAAGACCTCAGCCGACTAACGTCGGCACTCCGATAGTTGTGAACCATGAACTATTCAGCATGACAAGCTGCTAGGATACGTAACAATTTCTGCTTCTCTTACATAGGGGCGTAGCAGCGGCCCGCCCCAAGAAGCGCCGTGTAGGAGGGAATGAATGGGCCGCTGCTACACCCTACAGGGCTCTTGAGGTGCCCAGGATGGCCCTCACCCCCTACCCCCTTCGGCAAGCTCAGGGCACCGCCTCTCCCACGTTGTGGGAGAGGGGCGAAGGCAACGTTGTTTTCTTGCATGCCTTTGATTCTTTGGTTCTCCTGTTCCCTGTTCTCCTGTTCCCTGTTCCCTGTTCCCTGTTCTCCTGTTCCCTGTTCCCTGTTCCCTGTTCTCCTGTTCCCTGTTCTCCTGTTCCCTGTTCCCTGTTCTCTGTTCCCTGTTCCCTGTTCCCTGTTCTCCTGTTCCCTGTTCCCTGTTCTCCTGTTCCCTTACCCCGAATCCACCAAAGGCAGTTGCACCACAAAATCACTGCCCGCCCCCTCGATACTCTGCACCCTGATGCTTGCTCCATGGCGCCGCAGAATTTCAGCGACAACATAGAGGCCAATGCCGGTACCCGCGATACGCCAGCGCCCGCTGTTACTTGCCCGGTAGAAGCATTGGAACAGGTGGGGCAGATCGACAGTGGGAATGCCGATGCCCTCATCGCGCACGCTTACCTGCACATGGTTGCTGCTTGCTTCAAGCTTGATCCATACGTTGCCCCCAAAGGGGCTATATTTAACTGCGTTTTTAATCAGGTTTTCAAAGACTTGGATGAGGCGAACTTCATCGCCAAGAATGGTCTGTGCAAGCTCAAGTCCGCTGGTATGCAGGGTATGGCGTGGCATATCCGGTTGCATCGCGTTCACCAGAGTGAGCAAGAGGGCGCTGAGATCGAGTGGTACTGCCCGAATCGTCAGTTGGCCCTGTTCAATCCGCGAGATATCGAACAGTTCGTTGAGCATACGATCGAGCCGTTGGGCTTGATGGGTAATACCAATTACCTATGAACATACCGCATTAATCGCCTCCCGGAGGTAGGGGTATCCGGTCAGGGATTGCACGAC
>NZ_NQWI01000089.1 GCF_002532535.1 Candidatus Viridilinea mediisalina | reverse complement strand
GCCTCCTCGCCTCCTCGCCTCCTCGCCTCCTCGCCTCCTCGCCTCCTCGCCTCCTCGCCTCCTCGCCTCCTCGCCTCACCCCACGCGCACCAGCGCCAACTCAAACATCCCCACATACCAGCGGCGCTGGGCGCGGTAGGCCAGCCGCTCAAGGCCCAGCGCACGCAAGGCAAAGCGGATAGCACGACGGCTCACCTTGCGGCTTACAAAGCGCCCGGCCTGCAACTGCTCCTCGCGTAGATCACGCACCTGAAAGCCCAACGCTTCACACAAGTGTACCAATTGTGCATAGTGAAAATAGTGCATCTCACTGAGGCGTTGCATATCACGAAAGGCGACGCCCGCCTTGGTGCGCCCACGCCAAGCAATGAGCAATTCGGCCAGCGGGCGCGGCAACCAGTTGATTGCGGGCATGTGGTAGTGGGGATCGATCCATGCGCGGCGGTTGATCGCGGTGAGCAGCACAACACCACCGGGCCGCACCACGCGGGCGAGTTCACACAGAACCTGCTGCGGATCGCGCACATGTTCCAAGACATCCCACGCGGTTACCGCATCAAACCCCGCCGTCGGCAGCGGCAGCGCCTCGCCCGCCGTATTGAGAATCGGCAGCGTCAGGCCATAGCGGGCGGCACGCAGCGCAATAATCTGGCAATAGGCCGGATTATACTCCGCAGCCGTTACCTTGGCACCCGCGAGCGCCGCTGCGACGGCAAAGCCACCCATGCCCGCGCCAAGATCAAGCAGGCGCAACCCGCCAAGCGGCCCCGCCGCATCCCGCAGCATACCCAGCCGCTCACGTTGGTACTGCTCCTGATTGATACGCCGCTCACGCCACTGCGCATAGTCGCGCCGCCAGGTCATATGTTGCAGCCAAGGTTCAATGGCCGCTTCGAGAGTTGTGTATAGCATAGGTTACAAAACCTTACGAAGGGGGCAATAGCCACTACTCATCAACGCGATAGAGCGGATGGAGCGCATCCAACCAAACGACCACCCCTCCTCCACCGTGAGAAAATCGCAAGGATACCCCGCCAAGGGCAGCGCCCGTAGCACTACCGCTGTGAGCGGTAGGACCGCGAAGGCCAGCGCTTGGATAGCAAGCCACCAGCGCCAGAGCAACGGATCAAAGAAGCTGACCAGATCGCGCAACCATGAGAGCAACGGCGTAGGATCATAACTCCACCACAGCACCAACAGGCTGACAAGCAACGTCGCTAGGCCCACAGCCTGCTCTTGCCGCATGCCAAGCAGCAGCAAGCCACACGCCCCAACCAGCGACAGGCCCGTAAAGATCGCCCAGAGCAGCAGCGGTGGTCAACGCCAGCCCTCTACCGTAGAAGGTATTGGCCTTAAAACAGACTCCAAAGCTGCTGGTTGGTCACCTCATGGTGGAACTGAACCTCGGCGCGCTTGATGACGGTGCCCAAGCGACGCGGGCAGCGTTCAGCAGAGGCGAGTTTGGTTTCGATAAAGCGCTGTTTCACCGCTGCGCCAAAGAGGGTGGTGGTGTATGCGCTGCTGCGGAAGTGTTCAATTGCGTCGAAGATATTATCGGGCAGGATTTCAAGGCCGCTAGGGGTGCGGTTGCGCCCGCTGCCCTGGAGTCCACTGTGCAAGAGGGCGTAGATTGCCATGTAGGGGTTGGCATCCGGTGCGATTGAGCGCACCTCGATGCGTGCCGATTTGGCATTGAAGATCGGAATCCGAATCATCGAGCTCCGATCACTGGCGGAGGATTTGATCTGATTAGGCGCCTCGTAGTTGGGATCAAGCCGCCGGTAGGCGTTCACGCTTGGATTGAGAATCAGACAGAGATCTTGCCCTACCTCCAAAATGTTGTTGACAAACTGCCAGCCAAAGGCCGAGAGTTCATCTTTGCAAGTGGCATCGTAGAAGAGGTTGGTGCCATCGCGCATGACGGAGAGATTGGTGTGCATGCCACTTCCATTCACGCCGGTGACCGGCTTGGGCAGGAAGCTGGCGGTCATGTCGAGGCGATGGGCCAGTTGGCGGCAGATGAGCTTATAGAGCAGTACCTGATCGGCGGCAATCGTCGCCTCGGCGTAGGAGTAGTTCATCTCAAACTGAGACGGGGCCACTTCGGGGTGATCCTTCTCGTTATTGAAAGCCATGGCTCGCTGTACCTCAGCGGCGCTATCAATAAACATGCGAAGCGGATCATTGGGCAGGGTATGGTAGTAGCCACCCGTACTCACCAACTCAAAGCGGTCGGTCTCGCGGAAACGCTGTTCGGCGCTCCGCCCTTTGAAGAGAAAACCTTCGATCTCATTGGCCGCATTACAGACCAAGCCATCACGCTCGTAGAGTTGCTGGGTCAAGGCTTTGAGGCGGGCGCGCATATCAGCCCCGTAGGGTGTGCCATCGCGCTCTAGCACATCGCCAAAGACGAGCACCTTGCCGGGACCAAAGACATCAGAAGGCAGCCAATAGAAGGCCGACCAATCCACAGCCAGCCGTAGGTCGCTCTCGGTCTGGCGCGAGAAGCCGCGAATCGAGGAGCCATCAAAGGTGAGATTCGTATCAGACGAGAGCAGGAACTTCTTATCATAATCGAGCATATGCAAGCGCCCCTCAAGGTCGGCAAAGCAGACCGAGACGGCCTTAATGCGGCGCTCATCGGTAAGGTAGCGTGTGCGCTCTTCACGCAACTGCTCCAGCGGGACGCGGTCCGAGCGCTGCTGCTTGACCGCCAGATTCAGTTCTTCCAACTCGTCGTAGGTGATCTCCAAGAAATCGCGCAATGAAGCGGACATAGGTGTAGAGGCTCCTCTGTTGTTAGGAAAGTAGGAAGTAGGAAAGTAGGAAGTAGGCATCAGACTTCACAGGTTTAGCAGACCTGTGAGGTCTCAGTGAGGTTTCACGAAAAGAACGCAAAGGAACGCAACAAAACTGCGCTGCCTTAATCTGCAATCTGCAATCTGCAATCTGCAATCTGCAATCTGCAATCTGCAATCTGCAATCTGCAATCTGCAATCTGCAATCTGCAATCTACAATCGTACATGGTATAACATCGCCATCGCTACTGCATCAGAACCTTTTCTGGCTGCCAATAGGCACCGGAGCGGCGTATGATTGCTAGGAGGCGCCCATCGGGGCCATGGGCGCGGGCTTGATCGCCAGGAAGCGGAGGTAGGCTAACGGCCATACCATTGGCCACGCGCCGGGCTAGGGCTTCGTCAAGGTGGGCAGCGGGCCATGCAGCCAAGATATATTCGGGGGGCAACAACGCTTCAGCCAACCGTTCTGGACGGGCTTGGAGGGTGGCTAGGTTCAGCGCAGCTTCGATATAAAATGGCTCAACAAAGGTGCGCGTCAGCGCAGCGAGGTGGGCACCACAGCCCAGGGCGCTGCCAATATCGCGGGCGAGGCTACGGATGTAGGTGCCTTTGCCACAGACAACGTCGATCTTCAGGAGATCTGCGGCTTCGCGCTGCCAGGTAAGCTGCTCGACCAGCACAGGGCGTGGCGTAGGCTCAACCGTTTGACCACTCCGCGCCAGCACATAGAGGCGTCGGCCCCCTTGGCGCAGCGCCGCGTAGCGTGGGGGCGTCTGGATAATCTCGCCGCGCAGCGGCGCAACCGCAGCCTCAAGTTCGGCATCGGTAAACGGGGGAACCGGGCGCGTTTCGAGGATGGCTCCTTCAGTATCATCGGTAGCGGTGGTGCTACCCAGGCGCACCAAGCCCTGGTAGCCCTTACGGGCCGCAGCGAGGTACTCAATCAGGCGGGTGGCCGAACCCAACGCCATGGGTAAGACGCCCACCGCTGCGGGATCGAGTGTCCCAGCGTGCCCCACCTTTACCCCTCGGCCCACAAGGCGGCGTACTTGGGCCACCACATCGTGCGAGGTGAGACCACTGGGCTTATTGATATTGAGAAAACCGTGCATAGTACCATTTCAGATTGTAGATTGTAGATTGTTGATTGTCGAATTAGGCAAACGGAAGAACGCCGGTGCCAACGCGCTATGGCGTTGACCTCCGGCGTCATGAACCCCGTAGGATTCTTTTGGTCGGGGCGGAGGGATTTGAACCCACGACCCCCGCGTCCCAAACGCGGTGCTCTACCGGGCTGAGCCACGCCCCGACTGCGCTAAGGGTAGCAGCAAGCGGGCGGAATGTCAAGGGGAAATCTGCTCCAGCCTGAAATACCATTTCAGATTGTAGATTGCAGATTGCAGATTGCCGAACATGGCGTCTCAATGAGCTTTAGCCATGTTCAACGGTAAATTGGGCTTATACCAATTACCCTTGAACATACCGCATGCCTAATGATATTCAAGCGCATTGGTACGCTATGTCCGGCTATCAGCTATCGGCTATCGGCTATCGGCTATCGAATTTGGTATTACACCGCTTGGCTTACCGCAATCAAGCGTTCCAAGCGATCATAGGCATGGCCTGCGGCGAGGCTCTGGCGCGCTAGGGCGAGCCCTTCAGCGAAGTCGTGGGCCTTATAGCCTGCAACGAGCGCAGCGGCGGCGTTGAGCAAAACAACATCACGGCGGGGGCCGTCGTCGCTGCCATTGAGAATGTGGCGCACAATCGTCACATTGGTGGCCACATCGCCACCACGCAGAGCTTCAGGCGGGGCGGATGGGAGGCCGAGTTGCTTGGGGTGCAGTTCGCTCCATTCGGGCGGCTGATCGGCGCGTACCCGAAAGATCAGGTTGGGGCCACTGAGGCTCAATTCATCCACACCGCTATCGCCATGCACCACCAGCGCATGGACAATCCGCATGCGACTGAGGGCATGGGCGAGCTTTTCGGCCAGTGCAACCGTAGGCACACCGAGAACCTGGTGTTGGGCGCGAGCCGGATTGGTGAGTGGGCCAAGTAGGTTGAAGACGGTACGAATGCCAATTTCGCGGCGCACTGGCCCCACAAAGCGCATCGCGGGGTGAAACTGGGGGGCAAACATAAAACCAAGCCCCACCTCACGCAGACAGCGGGCCACTCCGGCGGCATCAAGGTCAATCTTGACCCCCAGCCCTTCAAGCACATCGGCGCTGCCGCAGCGGCTCGACATAGCCCGATTGCCATGCTTGGCCACCACAAGCCCCGCCCCGGCAGCAACAAAGGCCGCAGCGGTACTAATATTGAAGCTATGGGAACTATCGCCACCAGTGCCACATGTATCGGTAACCGGCCCATCAAACTCAACCGGGGTGGCCTTCTGGCGCATCACCTCAGCCATACCGGCAATCTCCGCATCGCTTTCACCCTTCAAATGGAAAGCCGTGAGCAACGCAGCGATCTGGGCGGGGGTGGCCCCACCGCTCATGATGCTCTCCATCACAGCGGCGGCCTCGTGCTGTTCTAGGTCACGTCCGGCGACAATCTGGCTTAGGGCTTCACGAATCTCCATGCATCCTCCGAGAGGTAGATTGAGGTACAGAGTATTCACCACAGAGGCTCAGAGGACACAGAGGTTTTGATGTTGGGAGTCATGCGCCTGTGAGGATGTGTGCGTCCTCGCGTCCTCGCGTCCTCGCGTCCTCGCGTCCTCGCGTCCTCGCGTCCTCGCGTCCTCGCAAACGGTAAAGTCGCCACGAATCTCCCTTACGATCCAACCGCCTCATAGAGCGCGGCGCGGGCCAGGGCGGGAATGGCGCTCGCCACATCGGCCCGCAGGATGACGCTGGCCATAGGATCGAGGTAGGTCGGCTCAAAATTGACGATGATCACCTTGGTGCCACGGCGGGTAGCGAAGAGGGGCAGGTCGCAGACGGGCGCAACTTCGAGGGCCGTGCCCGCCACAATGAGCAGGTCGCACTGTTCAATGGCTTGATGGGCCAGCCAGAAGATGCCTGGGGGCAAAATTTCGTCGAAGAGGACAACATCGGGTTTGAAGGTGCCGCCGCAGTTGCAGCGCGGGGCGCGCCCACTGCGAATATTGGGCAGCAGCGGCTTAGTGGGCACCTGGCGGTCACAATCGGGGCAGGTGGCACTACGCAGATGCCCGTGCAATTCAAAGACGCGGCGTGATCCGGCTTGCTGATGGAGGCCATCAATATTTTGGGTAACAATTGCATTGAGCTTCCCGGCAGCCTCAAGCTCGGCGAGGGCGAGGTGGGCCGGGTTTGGTTGGGCCGTAAGGATGGGATCGAGGAGACCATTCAACCAAGCATAGAAATGATCGGGATTGCGCCGGAAGCTCCGCAATGAAGCCACTTCAGAGGGATCGCTCTTGGCCCACAGGCCATCGGGGCTACGGAAATCGGGAATACCAGAGGGGCGACTAAAGCCAGCTCCGGTTAGCGCAACAATACGACACGCCTGCGCTACGAGTTCTGCTGCGTGTTCGAGGTGTGCGCTTGCGCTCATAGGGAAGCTCCTTTCAATGCGTGGACCCCTTAGAGGCTGTCTGAAAAGTCTATGGTTTTGCGTTGGAGTGCCGGCTTCAGCCGGCTAACGCCGGCACTCCAGCGTGTGCCCCCGGCTTTTCAGACAGCTTCTTAGTTACCTCCTGCTTGGGGGCTTAACAGACGCAAGGCCGTGGTAATACCGGGATCATTCGCTTCACTAAAGTGGGTCCAATCTTCGGGTAGCGCAAGATCGGGCTGTACCCCAACATCTTCAAGATCACGTCCATCAGGCAGGATGAAACCCTCCTGAGCCACCCAGAGCCGTCCGCCGCCGGTGAGTTCGTAGGAATAGATGGTTTCGGTGTTACCTGCGGTTGGCATTCCGAGTACCATCGCACCAGCCTGGCTTTGTAGGATTGCAGCAATAAGTTCAGCATATGAGGCTGTACGTTGATCTACGAGAACTACCAGCGGAATGCCGCGCATATCGGGGTCAGCAATGGAGGCAATGTTGAGTTCAATTGCACCGTGGCGGCTCGTAAAAGCTCCAACTTCACCCAGGGTAAAATGGCTCAACACGCCTTGCATCACGCTGCGCCAGCCCCCAGGATTACTGCGTAGGTCAATGATCATGCCGCGTAACGGTTGTGCTTCAAGCAGGTCGGCAAGTGCAGCACCAACCTGTTTGTCCATATCACTCACCCAGAGGGTGGTAATCTTGAGGTAGCCTATCTCTCCCGGCAAGCGCTGTGCCAACGGGGTAATCTGGCCCTCGATGCGGGCACGGGTAAGCACAATATCGCGGTTCGGCTCATCGGGGCGCACGACCGTCAGGCGTACTTCGCTGCCTTCGCGCCCTTCGAGGCTACCCATGCGGTAGAAGTTACCATTGATCGCCACGATGCGGTCACGTGGTTGCAGACCGGCTCGGGCAGCGGGGCCACCAGGAAAGACTTGCTGAAGCAGCAACCCATCGCCAAAGTCGCGGTAGATCGCGCCAATCCCAACCTGCTCTTCACGGCCACTACTGAGGATATCCTGACGTTCGGCGGCCTGGGGCGGCAAAAAGCGCGAATGTTGATCGTCGAGGCGCGCAACCAGCGCTTCGATCTCTTGGTAGAAGCGTTCATCACTCGTTGCTTGCTCGATGCGTGGTTCAAACTCTTCGCGCACCGCTCCCCAATCTACACCCCCGAAATCGGTGTAGAGATAGTTAGTATTGATGATCTGCCAAACTTCATAAAAGATTTGCTGGCGCAGACCGAGATCAAGCTCAGGCGGATCTGGAGCCTCAATGTAGATCGAAGAGGCAACGGTAACGACCGTTGTAGGGGTTACTTCAAACGTAGGGGGCGCTGGGGTCATTGTGGCCAATGCAGGCTGAGTTGGTTCAGCGCTTGGCGGCAGCACGGTGGGGCTCACACTTACCCCCGCTGTCGGCGTTAGCGCAGGGGTGGGGGCCAGCGGAGCCGGTTCAACCGTGGCCAACGCAACCAGCGTTGGCTCAAGGAGTTGGGCAGGTGCAGCCGGGGCTGATCCAGCACAACCAACCAAGCAGAGAACCACAAGGCTTCCAATGACAACACATAATACCCTGTTCATCTGTTTTCTCTTTACCTGCGCTCTGTTCATCTGTTCATCTGTTCAGATATTCATCTGTCCATCTGTTCATCTGTTCATCTGTCCATCTGTTCATCTGTTCAGATATTCATCTGTCCATCTGTTCATCTGCGCTCTACTCTGTGGCAAAAGCGGCCCCTAGTACCCGTCCGGCCAATTCAGCGCCGACGCTGCTCCCTTCGCCGCCACTTTCAACCATAACAGCAACCGCGAAGCGGGGCGCCTCAAGGGGGGCTAGGGCAATGAACCAAGCGTGGGGGCGGGCACCCGGCACATGCTCGGCGGTGCCCGATTTGCCCCCAACCGTAACCCCAGCCGGGGTAAAATTATCTACACTACTCCCAAAGCCATAGGCAGCAACTGCTCCCATATGTTGTACCATAATCCGTGCCGTATTGGTATCCATCGTGCGCCGGATCGGGCGAGGCACATGGCTGGTAATCTGCCCACCATCGGGGCGGGTGATGCGCTGCACAAGGTAGGGTTGCATCATCACGCCCTCATTGCCAATTGCGGCGGTCAGCAGCGCCATGTGCAGCGGGGTCACCAACAGTTGACCTTGGCCATAGCCGGTATCGGCGAGGGCACGCGGCATATTGAGGAAGCCCGGTTCGACATAGAGCAGGCTCTGGGCTGTGGGTAGCTCACGAAAGCCAGCGTAGTTGGTCGTCCCCCGTTGTGGCGGCAGAATATCGAAGCGGCGGGCGATCTCGCTCATCCGCTCTGGGCCGAGGCGCAGCGCATACTGGGCAAACGCAGTATTGCATGAATAGGCAAAGACCCGCTCAAGGTCGCTTGGGTCGCCAGTTAAACCTGCCAGATTGGGGACAGCATTGACAATTGGGGGTGCATCGGGCTGGGGCAAGAAGGTGTTGGGGCAGGTAATCGTATCAGGCTGACCCTCAGCCGCATACTCAAGCGCCGCAATCGCCGTCAGGCTCTTAAAGGTCGAACCGGGCGGATAGAGTCCTTGGGTGGCCCGGTTCACTAAGGGCTGTTGCGAGCCATCGGCAATGAGTTGTTGCCAATACTGGCTCACCCGCAGATTCTCGGCCTCCCAACTGGCAGCAGCGGGGTTAAAGGTAAGGCCACGCGGATCGAAGCTCGGCTGACTCACGAGGGCCAAGATCGCGCCAGTACGTGGATCGAGTACCACGACAGAACCAACCCGTCCCCCCAGGGCTGCGCTGGCAGCCGCCTGAAGGTCGGCATTGAGCGTGAGCGTCAGATCATTACCCTGGGGCGTGCCACCAACCAGACGTTCGCGCAGCCGTTCCAACTCATTGCCGCGTTCGCCAGTGAGGTAGGTATTATAGAACGACTCCAACCCACTCTGGCCGTAGCGTGTGCTAAAAAAGCCCAGCACATGGCCAAAGATGGCGGGATCGTAGCGTTCGGCAATAGGATAGGTGCGGTGGGCAAAGCCTTGAACGCTGGTACGATCGGCCAGCAGGGTGCCCTTGCGATCAAACATACGTCCGCGCAAAATACGTTGCGAATTGATAACAGGGCGCACATTACTGGTCGTACTGCCATCGGCGGCCACGGCAACATGGTGGTAGATCGTATCGGCATAGAGTACCTGCTGGCGCAGCAGTTGGAGGCTGAGTAGCGCAAAGCCGATCAAGATCACCAGGCCAATATTACCAACGTTGCGTGCCAAGCTAGGCACAGTGGGCGGTACCGTCAGCCAAGCCGCCACCCCCAGCAGGGGTGCTGCGGCCCACAGGAAGAGCAGCCAACGACCCTCTGCCTCAATCGGCTGGAAGATGCCCACTGCGATGAGCCCAACCGCAACGAGTAATGCGCTTGTGCGTAGGAGTACACGCACGTTCATAATGAATACTTTCAGCGGTACCTATCACATGATGGAGAGGATACGGTTCATGCAATCAAGATGACGGACAAAGCCCGCAATGCGGGCTTTGTCCGTCATCTTGATTGCATGCATAGTCGGGCTTTCGCACCTCTCAGCAACAATCAACTCAACTCACCAAGATTACAATCGGTACTACTAGTACCGCCGCAATCAGCAGGAGCAAGCCAATCAGTTTCACCTGTTCCATGCTACGCCGCCGTCCAAGTTCAGCCCGCGCATCGGGCGCATAGGGCACATTGGGCTGTTCAGCCATCAGAATAAGTCCTAAAGCACCAGGGTTCTTGAGCAGTGTGCGCCAAATCGTCGTAATGAGCTCACGCGTCGTGACGAGTGGTGGAGCCCAGTAGGCTTCATCTGCATGAATCTGCTTCCCGGTCAAGGCACAGCGCACATCGCCATTCACCGTCGTGGGCGGCTGCTCATGCTTCGGCTCGGTCTCCGGGCTAGTCAGTTGGGCTGGCATGGTTTGTTCCTCCTCAATGGGTGATCTGGCGCTGCGAACCCTGGGCAGCTAGGTTGGTTGTACATCTGCCTCGTCATGGAGGAATGAAGGAGCGACTCCCCTGAGAAGCTGTCTGAAAAGCCGGGGGGCACACGCTGGAGTACCGGCTTTAGCCGGCACTCCAACGCCAACCCTTTCAGATAGCCTCCGAGACCTCACAGATCAAACCAACCTGTGAGGTTCAGTTTACAATGCGTGGTTCTTCTGTTCTTCTGTTCTTCTGTTCTTCCGTTCTTCCGTTCTTCCGTTCCTCTGTTCTTCCGTTCTTCCCTACGCAATCTTGCGGACAAAACGCTCCACCCGTTCAAGCGCCTCTTCGATCTTATCCATAGCCGTGGCATAACAGGCGCGTACATAACCCGCGCCACTCGGCCCGAAGGCGTCACCCGGAATGACCGCCACCTGTTCCTCTTTAAGCAGTTGATCGCAGAATTGATCGCTCGTGAAACCCAAGTGCCCTACGTAAGGGAAGGCATAGAAGGCCCCTTTGGGTTCAAAGGTGGGCAACCCAATGCTGTTAAAGCCGTGGACAATCACCTGACGGCGGCGGTCATACTCGGCAACCATCGCTTGCACACTCGCCTCGCCATGCTCAAGGGCGGCAAGGGCCGCGTGCTGGCTCATGGTTGGGGCCGACATAATGGCATACTGGTGAACCTTACGCACCGCCTCGGCAATGTCGGGGGGCGCAGCCATCCAACCAAGACGCCAACCGGTCATCGCATAGCTCTTCGAGAAGCCGCCCAAAAGAACGGTGCGTGACTTCATGCCGGGCAGGGTTGCAAAACAGGTATGGGACATACCATACACGAGTCGGTCGTAGATTTCGTCCGAGATCACAATCAGGTCGTGGCGCTCGGCCACCGCAGCCACTTCCTGCATCAGTTCAGGTGTCTGCACTGCACCAGTGGGGTTGTTGGGGTAGCCAATCAGCATTGCCCGCGTACGGGACGTAACCATCGACTCAAGGGCTGCCCCAGTCACCTGGAACTGATCCTCGACCCGTGTCGGCACATAGACCGGACGGGCATCGGCGAACTGCACACATGCGGGATAGGCGACAAAACAGGGTTCCGGGATCAAGACCTCATCACTGGGGTTGAGCAGCGCAAGGGCGGTGCTGAGCATGCCTTCACTCACCCCCACCGTGATCAACAACTCCTCTTCAGGATCATACTCTAGGCCATAATGACGGCGTAGATGGTTGGCCACAGCGACGCGCAACTCGAGCATACCTGCGTTGGATGTATACGCAGTGGTCAGGTCAATTGAACGCTGGCCAACGGAACGAATCTCAGGTGGAGTTATAAAGTCAGGCTCACCAACTCCAAGTGAGATCACATTGGGCATTGTCGCTGCAATGTCGAAGAAACGACGAATGCCTGACGGAGGGATACTGCGGACACGGCGTGAAATTCGTTCGGGGGCCATGAGTCGCTCCTGGTGCATACGAGGCACCTACAAGGTTGGGGGTGGTTCATGACGAGGGTTACATCTCATGGTAAGCTGGAACCACCCTCTATCCATCTTACCATGGGTTATAGATCGGTATCTATAGCACAAAGGGGTGACCCTAGTCCTATGTTGCAAGGACTAGTACGTCACCCTATCGTAGGGGTATGAGTTACGGAAACGCGGGCGCTCCGTTCTCTCACTTCAATCTCGGTTACTCTGGAGGTTGACGGATAAGTTGGATGAAGCGGTAACCATACTGGACAAACGAGATGCTAAAGGGCACCATTGCCGCAAGGAGTACCGGGTAACCACTACGCGGCCCGTCGGCGGCATAGAGTAGCGCAGCCGCCGTGAGCAGAACCGTGGTCAATTTGCCCGCACTGGCCGCAGCCGTGACCTGATCACGACGCTTAATGACCACGATGGCTGCAAGCAGGATACTTATATCACGAAAAATCAGCAAGCCGGTTGCCCACCAAGGAAACCCACGGGTTTGCGAAAGGATAACCGCTGCGCCATCAAGCAGCAATTTATCGGCAATGGGATCGAGCACTTCACCCAATTGCGAGACTTCCCCACGAGCGCGCGCCAAGGGGCCATCAATTGCATCAGTGAGCATGGTTAGTGCCAAACAGATCATTGCTGCCCGCCGTCGCTCCGGTTGACGTAGTAGTATCAGGGTAATTGGCACAAGTGTCAAGCGGCTCATCGAGAGAATGTTGGATGGGTAGCGCAACTCGTGCATTTTTACCAGATCTCGCAGGCGCATAGTTCCCTCTAGTACTGCTGCGGCGGATAGGGCGTCCCATAACCCATCTGCGCTTGACCCTGCATCTGGATCATCTTTTGGCCCAAGAGATGCCCAAAGACGGCTTGGGCGTAGGGTAGCGTGAAGATAATCCCAATAACGATGGCGCCCCCAGCCTGGCCAATCAGACCACAGAGTATGTAGAGCAACCAGAGTACAAACCAACCACCCAGGTCGCCGCGTACCAACGCGATAACTTCACTCACATTGAGGGCCGCCCCCAGGCTGCTGGTCTGCAAGTAACGCGCTGTTCCAGCGAGAATAAGCGGTTGGACAATGAGCGCAAGGATGAAGATCAGTGGGAAGAGGCAGAAGAAGATGCTCACTACCCCAAGGGCGGCACCCTCATCACCACCAACTAGACCACCAAAGATGGGGAAGCAGGAAAAGAGCAAGGTAATTGCGATAACCGGAATATTATAAAAGAGCCCAATGATCACACCATAGAAGCCCAAACTCAACTTCTCCATGAAGTTGTCCCATTTGGGAAGTGGACTGGGGTTGCCATTGGCTACATTCCGTGCCGCCTCGAGCGCATAGCCCGCGATCATCAACCAGCCAATGATCGGTATAAAGATCAAGACACCGCAGATGAGAATACTTGTGGCCCACTGTGAATCCTCGAATGGATAGGAGAAGGCTTTGCCGAGATCCATGGTTCGCTCCTTTAACTAGGGAGTAGGAAATGAGGAGATAGGAAATAGTTATTGTTGTACCGCTAGCCGCGATTGCTTCTTCTCTCCATACACATGACGCTGAAACTTGCCATTTTGTCGCAGGAATTTCCCATGAATCGCTAACTTCCTACCTTAGAGGCTGGTTTCAGAAACGCGCTTTTAGCTTTACCGTCGTAGTGCCGACTTTAGTCGGCATCCGAGGGCTGCCTGCGACCTCAGCCGACTAAAGTCGGCACTACCTATGGCGCAAATTATGGCAAGGCAATCACCACCTTGGTTGGCACGCTCCCATCAAAAACTCTGTGCCCTCTGTGCCTCTGTGGTGTAAATCAAGTTCGCCTCCCCACCTCACGTTCAGCCGCCACATAGAGCTGCACCACCACCAGATGAGCATACGTAATGGCCGAACAGCAGAGCCAGAGTAGCCCAAGCAATGCGAGGATTGGTGCCTGGACACTACTGAGCCATAGCCCAAGGCCCAAAACTGCTACCGCCGGCAGGTAGGCCAGCAACGAGGTGAGCCGTGCGCGTAAGAAGATGGTGCGTGCCTGCTGATGCAACGCCCAACGCAACGTCTCGCCACTCAAAGCCTCCTCAATGCGTCCCTCATCGGCAAAGCGTAGGCGGCCCACTGGCGCAACGCTGAGCATAAATAGTACCACGAGCATGCAAGCGAGGAGTGCGGCAGCGAGCAGAAAGACCAACAGCAGACCCTCTGGGCCGCCCAAGGCGAGGGCGAGGGCGAAACCGCTGCAGAAGGCCAAGATACTGACAATCAAGCATGGCAGGATAAAGAAGGTAAAATCGATCACGAGGGCAAAGACCCCAGCGAGGTAGCGTGTACTCAGATCAGTCCAGGGCGGCAACGGGGTGGGATAGCCACGTTTACTATTGTCGTAGCTCTCGATGATAAAGCCCGCCGCAAGGGGCAAGCCAAAGAACGTACTCGCAAGCGCCCCGTAGCCCAAGCAGTGCAACCACCAACGCGGATCGCGGTGAACCGTCCGCAGCGCCTCGCGCAGGCTCAATGCTCCGCTTGATCCGCCCGGACTATTCAAGCCTGCTCTCCCTGAAGGTAGCGCCGCATGAGATCGAGCGCCAGCGTTGCAACAAAATCCCAACCCTCGGGCAGTCGCAGATCGTAGCGCCGCGTCACTTGGCGCACCAAGCCATCGGGCGTCACCAGCGCCACACACACCGCCGTAAGCCCACTCGGATCGGGGCTGCTCACGGGCTGTGCGCCAAGGCCCAACTCGGCCCGCCAGCGCCCAAGCACATTGGTCGCCCCGGCATGGGCCAAAGCCACAGCCGCATCCTCATCAGCCGCCTGATCCAGAGGGTGAACCACCACCCCAGCGATTGCGTCGGCACCGCCCCGCACCGCCGTCATGGCCCGAAAGATGGGGGCAACTGGCGTCGCTTCATGCAGAGCGAGGCTTAGGTTGCGCTGCGCCAAAAGCTTCACCACCGTCGCAGCGAGCGGTTCAGCACCAACGAGGTTGGCACCAAGCCGCTCGGCTAACGTACTGCTCGTCGCCGTGAGTAGCGCCTCTGCTTCCGTGTAGGTCTCGGCACGCACGCTCATACGTAGTTCATAACGGGCCTGTTTTGCCGAAATGCCAACCTTGGGATTCTCCTGGTTCATCAGATCGGCAATCAGTTCGCCAATCATACTCTCGCTCAACCCGGTCGCGTGCAGCGTTTTGACCAGAATAACCGTGGTGATTCCCCGCTCTTCCCGTAGATAGGGAATGAGGGCATGCTCACAGAGGTAGCGCATCTCATAGGGCACGCCGGGCAGCACCACTACGGTACCAGCCTCATCCTCCACAATAAAGCCGGGCGCAGTCCCACGCGGATTTTCGATAACGCGCGCCCCAGCGGGCACATACGCCTGACGCCGATTACTCTCCGGCATCTCGCGCTTCATCGCGGCAAAGCGGGCCGCAATCTGCTCAAGCAGTGCCGCGTGAAATTCTAGCGGACGCCCCAAGGCCAAAGCAACCCCCTCGCGGGTCACATCATCCAGGGTCGGCCCCAAGCCACCCATACAAATAACCAGATCGGCCCGCCCCAAGCCCTCGCGCACCGCTGCCGCAATCTGCTCAGGATCATCACCCACCAGCGTTACGCGCCCCACCCCAAGCCCGCAAGCGGTCAACTGGCGCGACACATAGGCGCTGTTGGTATCCACCGTGGTACCCAACAACAACTCGGCACCGATGGCAATGATTTCTGCGTTCATGGTGTTTCTACTTGGTTTAGGGGTGTGGGGGTTTCCCCATTTTTGTTCCGTGTTGGCGGCTTCGCCGCCAACACGGAACAAAAAAGTTTGCTTGGGGGAGGCGAAGCCTCCCCCAAACCCCCGCCGGGGGCTAAAACAACAGGTCGTCTTGAGGTGGCGGCGGGGGCTTGGCCCGTTCAGCCAAATGGCGGCGATACTCATCCCAGAGGGTCTGCTCGTGGGTTGCGGCGGCGCGCTTACCGGCTTCGATGGCGCTACGCAGGCGTTCGCGCAACGGCGGGCCACTGGGCTTGCTGCTGTCTGCAACGAGGCCCAAGCGTAGCTCTTCGCTGGTGCGCTGGTTGATCAGGTAGATCGCGCCTGCGCCCACAGCCGAGCCGAGCAGGAGGCCAAGGGTGAAGCGGGTCGAGGAGTTCTTGGAGCGTCGGTTGGCTTCGTTACGCAATGCCTGAATGATCTGTAGCGTCGCTTGGCGCTCACTCGCCAACGCATCAAGCGTACTGGCCCGCTCGGACTGAATGGCCTCACTGAAGCGTAATGCCGCTTCCGCCAGCGCATCCCTCTCCAGGTTCATACGTTCCTCTTGACTTCTTCTGTGGCGCGTTCAATGAATGCACCGACAGCGATGGGGCCGAGATCTTCGCCTGAGCGCGTACGCACAGCGACCGCTCCCGCCTCTTGCTCTTTGTTGCCGATTATAAGCATGTAGGGAATCTTCTGCAACTGGGCGCGCCGGATTTTGCCCTGCATGCGGTCACGGTTGAGGTCCAATTCGACCCGTAACCCCGCCGCTTTCAGTTGCTCACACACCTGTTCCGCATAGGGCACATGCTTGTCGGTAATGGGGATGATCATGGCTTGCACTGGTGCCAACCAGAGCGGGAACGCGCCTGCGTAGTGTTCGATCAGCACCCCCAGGAAGCGCTCGATGCTGCCCATCAAGGCCCGGTGTACCATGTAGGGGCGATGAGCTTGGTTGTCTTCGCCCACATACTCAAGCCCGAAGCGTTCAGGCAGGTTAAAATCGAACTGGATCGTACTTAGTTGCCACTCGCGCCCCAGTGCATCATAGACCTTGAGGTCAATCTTGGGCCCATAGAAGGCCCCGCCGCCCTCATCTACCTGGTAGGGCAAACCATGGGTCTGGACAGCCCGCTCCAACGCAGCGGTGGCCCGCTCCCAATCTTCAACCGCGCCCACATACTTTTCGGGGCGAGTTGAGAGGTAGGCGGTAAAATCGCTGAGCCCAAACGAGCGCAAGACATAGAGCGAGAACTCAAGCGCACGGCCAATCTCCTCTTCCACCTGATCGGGGCGGCAGAAGATATGGGCATCGTCTTGGGTAAAACCGCGCACCCGCGTGAGGCCGTGCAGCGCCCCGCTCAACTCATAGCGATAGACGGTTCCATACTCCGCATAGCGCCGTGGCAGGTCACGGTAGGAGCGCATATGGCTCTGGAAGATCTTGATGTGGAACGGGCAGTTCATCGGCTTGGGGTAGTAGTGTTCACCATCAACATCCATCGGCGCATACATGCTCTCTTGGTAGAACTCCAAGTGGCCCGACGTCTCCCATAGATGAGCGCGGCCCAAATGGGGCGAAAAGACCCACTCATAGCCCGCTTTGAGGTGTGCTTGGCGGCTAAAATCTTCAGCAATCACCCGAATCATGGCCCCTTTGGGATGCCAGAGGATCAAGCCCGGCCCAACTTCTTCAGAGATACTGTAGAGGTCGAGTTCCTTGCCCAAGCGCCGATGGTCGCGCTTCTTGGCCTCCTCAAGCCGCCAGAGGTATTGGTCGAGTTCGCTCTGATTATGCCAAGCGGTGCCATAGACCCGTTGCAACTGGGGATTCTGCTCATTGCCGCGCCAGTAGGCTCCAGCGATGCTCATGAGCTTAAAGCCAGCGGGATCAATCTGGCCGGTATGTTCCAGATGGGGGCCACGGCAGAGATCTTCAAACGTATCGTGCTTATAGGTCGAAATAACGGTCGTTTCCGCCTCTGCCTGCACCTCACCATACTCATCGGCCCCACTCGCCAGCCCCGCGATCAACTCAAGCTTGTAGGGCTGATCGGCAAAAAGTTCGCGGGCCTCAGCAGCACTCACCACCCGGTAGTGAAAAGGGTGATTCCCGCCAATAATGCGGCGCATACGCGTCTCGATTTCACCCAAATCATCGGGCGTAAGTGAGCGGGGCAGGTCAAAATCGTAGTAAAAACCATGTTCAACCGGAGGGCCAATCGCAATCTTGCCTTCAGGAAAGAGCTCAAGCACCGCCTGAGCCATCACATGGGCCAGTGAATGGCGTAGTCGGTAGTAGGGATCGCGCTGCGGGTCGGCGGGCATAGCATAACCTCTGTAGCTTCAACGCAAAACGCCCCTGTCCATACGAGGGACGAAGGGCCGCTGCAAGGTGATGGGGGTTATGGTACACGCCAGCGGGCTTGGCGTCAAGTTGACAAACAGCCCCCCTGCGTGTATCCTCGCGCCTGATGGCAGCGGCATCCTCCTCAGTTTCGCGTGTACGCCGTGCTGCCGCAGCGCGTGCCGCCCTTGATCGCGTCCGTGGCCACTCCACGCTTGCTGGAGCGCCCAGAGCGCAAGCCCCCGCTACGCAAACTGCGGCGGGGCGTTCGGCGTTGTCGCAGGATACCAAGGTGCGCTGGTGGCGCCATGCGACTCTGGTCTGCTTTGTGGCACTTGTGCTGCTCGGCCAGGTGGTTGCGTTGCGTTTCGATTGGTTCAGCGAAGCGCCAGCCTTGGCTCACGAAGCTGCACCAAGCAGTGAACCAGCCCTTGGGGGCTGCCATGATGAATCGGCCTTGAACGGAGCAGCGGTAGCGAGCGACTGCCCCGGTGAGGTGCCCATCATGGCCTTTAGTCTGGCTACACCGCGCCTGCCCGCAGCCCAGCCCGAACCCGATGCCCCTGTGCTGCAACGGCCCCTTGAGGTGCCCGATGCCTTTTTGAGCTACCATGTGCTAACGGCTAATCAGACCCTTGGTGCTGTCGCCCAACACTACGATCTGCCGCTGGAAACCCTGATCTGGGCCAACTACCTTGACTACGGCGACGCACTGATGGTTGGCCAAACCCTGCGTATCCCGCGCGCCCCCGGGCTCAGCCATCGCGTAGCCCCCGGTGAGACGTTAGGCCAATTGGCTGAACGCTTCTCTGTGGCCCCCGAAGCGATTGCGACCTACCCGCCCAATGGCTTGGGTGACGACCTGCGCCTACACGTTGGCAGTGAGCTCTTTGTGCCCAATGGCACCCGCCCATGGCCCGCTGAGTGGCTGGAGATCAAGGGGGGGCTCGAGGGCTTGGCCCGCTGGGGCCCTGAGCCAGCCGGGGTGATTTTGGCCAATCAGACCAACCTACGCAACGGGCCAAGCACCGAGCATGTGCGCGTGCTTCAACTCGACGCAGGCCGCCAATTAGCATTGCGCGCACGCCATAAGGATTGGCTGCTTGTCGCTTTCGGCACCACGCGGGCATGGGTGCGTCAAGACCTACTCGAAATCAATCCCGCCGAAGTTGCCGCCCTGCCCGAAAGCAACGACTTCCCCCCCCCGCCGCCGCGCTGGGTCTGGCCCGCCCGTGGCGCTATTACCTCCGGCTTTGGCCCGCGCTGGGGCGGCTTCCACGACGGCATTGACATCGCCAACCGCGCATGGACTCCCATTGTTGCCGCCCGCTCCGGGCGCGTCTCGGAAGCGGGCTGGTGTCGCGGCTACGGCTACTGCGTCAAAATCATGCACGGCGGCGGCGTCATGACCACCTACGGCCACCTGATCACCCGGCCCATCGTGAGCGTTGGCGACCAAGTCGAAGCCGGGCAACTGATTGGCCACATGGGCAGCACCTTTGACCGCGCTGGCGGCGGCTTCTCAACCGGCGTCCACCTCCATTTCTCGATCAAGATCAACGGGCGGGCGGTTGATCCGTTGCGTTTTTTGCCCTGAGACATGGTTCATAGTTACTTTACAGTTTGGTCTCCGATGGAGTGCCGACTTATGGTCTTCCAGTAAATAATCCGCTAACCAGACCTCGCAGATCTGGCATATCTATCAGGTCTAGTCCGTGCCGCGACACCGGATTAATTTCTGGAAGACCATTAGTCGGCTGAGGTCTTTGGCAGCGATGGGAAGCCGACTAACGTCGGCTCTCCCTACGGCGCAAACAGGAGCGTTCCTACGAACCTTCGCTCAGGGTGGCCAAGCAACGGGGCAACCAATTCCCTAAAGTACCCTGAAACCACCCCTTAGCGACGTTGCAGCTTTGCGCGAGCTTATTTGCTACGGTATTGAGGCTAGGGGCGTCCCGGTGGTGCTCCTGGTGGTTCTGGACGTGGTGGTTCTGGACGTGGTGCTGGTTCGGCTGGTGGCCCCGGATCCGGTGGTGCGGGCTCGGCTGGCGGTGGTGCGGGCGGTGCGGGCGCGGGCGGCGCGGGCTCCACTGGTGGCGCGGGCGCGGGCGGCGGCGCGGGCGGTGCGGGCTCGGCTGGCGGTGGTGCGGGCGGTGCGGGCGCGGGCGGCGCGGGCTCCACTGGTGGCGCGGGCGCGGGCGGCGG